>JBKJNL010000684.1:0-3080 GCA_046593615.1 Myxococcota bacterium
GTTCATTTTGCTGACTTCATCGCGAGCGGCGCGCAGCGGAAAAAGGCGCCCGCGAGGGCAAAGAACATTCCGCGGCAGGATGATGCAGCCGACGCAGTCGGCAAAATCATCCGGACACGGGATCAACGGCCGGGCAGCGACTTTCTGGCGAAGGTGGCCTCGATGGCGTCCATGAGCTTTTCGACGTCGACGACCTGCAGGGCCCGCCCCTTGTGCTGGGCCACGCGCAGGCAGGGGAGGTCGGCGGCCGGCAGGTCATTCGACAAGCGCACGGCCTCGATCTCGTCGACGGCGTCGACGTGCAGGGCCAGGTGACGCACGGGGCGCTCGAGGATCAACAGGCGCGCGTCGGGCGACGTGCTCGGGGCTGTGCCGAACAACAAGGCGGCGGCGTCGACGACGGTGACGATGCGGCCGCGGTGCTGGGTGATGCCGCTGATGACCGACGGCAGGCGCGGCAGCCGCGAGATGTGGCCCACCGGCGTCACCTTTTGCACGTCGGCGGCGCGGATGCTGGCCCGCTCACCGCCCGCCCGGAACAACAGCACCAATGCCCGCTCGTTGACGCTCACGCCGCGCTCGTCGTGCTCGTGATGCAGCACGTGCCGCAGCCCACGACGGTGCCCGTCAGTCCCGTCATGAAGGCAGCGACGACGTCACCTGGCCGCCCTTGACCTCGCGCTCCAGGCGGAACCGCGAGACCACCTCTTCGAGCTCGAGCGAGATGTTTGACAGCTCGAGGGCCGAGCTCGAGAGCTTCTCCATGACGATGGTCTGGCCCGAGACGGCCTTTTGCACGTCGTCGGTCGACGAGGCGTTCTGGCGGGCCAGGTCGGCGAGGTGACCGATGGCCTGCACCATCTCTTGTGAGCCGCGCAGCTGCCCCGACGACGAACGGGCGATGGTCTCGGCTTTTTCGGCGCCGCGCATGGCCGAGGCGACGATGCCGTCGAGCGACTGGATGATCGAGCGCAGGTCTTCGCGGGACTCCTTGAGGTCGCTGGTCGACGCCGACATGCCGGTCACGGCGGCTTCGGCGTCTTTCTTGAGGTCGCTCAACAGCACGGTGATTTGATCGGCCGAGCGCCCCGAGCTCTCGGCCAGCTTTCGGACTTCGTCGGCGACGACGGCGAAGCCGCGGCCGTATTCGCCGGCGCGGGCGGCTTCGATGGTGGCGTTCAGCGCCAGCAGGTTCGTGCGCTGGGAGATCTGCGTGATCACGTCGACGATCTTGCCGATGGCCTGGGACTTCTCGCCGAACGCGAACACCCGCAGGGAGCTCTGCTCGACGCGCTCAAAGGTCTCTTGCAGCTTCTCGACGGCGAGGTTGGCGACCTCGGTGCCGGTGCGGGCGGCGGTGTGCGTCTCGGCCACGGCGCGGGCGGCGGCCTCGGCGGCGGCGGCGGATTTTTCGATGCCTTCAGCGATGTCTTGCATGAGCGCGCCGGCCTTGAGCACCAGCTCGCGCTGCAGCTCAGCCGAGCGGGCGATGTTGCTGACCGAGCCGGCCACGCCCGAATTCGACGTCGTCACCCGCTCGGCGGCGGCGGACAGGGTGTTGGCCGAGCTGGCGATGTGCCGCGCGGTCTTCTGCAGCCGCTGCACCAGCTCGCGCAGGTTCTCGAGCATGTGGTTGATGGCCTCGGCGAGCGAGTCGACCTCGTCGGGCACCTGGCTCGGGACCTCGAAGTGCACCAGCGTCGACAGGTCGCCCTGCGAGATCGACGTCGCCGACTGGTAGAGCGTCTCGAAGTTGCGCGTCAGGCTGCGGGCGTAGAGAAAGCTCAACGCCAGGGCGATGCCCGTGAGCAGCGCAGTGAACGTCAACAACGGCGCCATGCGCAGCGGCGCCGACTCGTTCAGCGCCAGGTTGACCGCGATGTAGAGAAAGATGGCGGCCACCACCGTGATGGCGTTGCCGACGAGGATCTTCAGGGCGAGCCGACTGCCACGTTGCATAGGCGGGGAACCTACAGCAGCCGCCTGCTAGTGTGCGCCATGCGCATCGTCCCGCTGCTGTCGTCGTCGTTGGCCACTGTGGGCTTGTTGCTCGTGGCCTGCCCGCCAGTCGCGCCGGTCGAGGGCGAGGGCGAGACCCGCGAGGGCGAGGGCGAAGCCGGCGAGGGTGAAGGCGAAGGCAACGAGGGTGAAGGCGAGAGCGGTGACTGCGTCGAGCGCTGCGACGGCAACGTCGCCGTCGACTGCGACAACGGCGACGAAGTTCGCCACAGCTGCATTGGCAACTGCGGCTTCGACGGCGCTGAGGTCGTCTGCAACGACTGCCCCCGCGGCGACGACGTCTGCAACGGTGATGTGCTCGAGTCCTGCGTCGACGACGGCGATTTCCAGGTGCCGCTGCGCGCCAGCCGTGACTGCGCCGCCGAGGGCCTCGTGTGCGAGAACTCTGGCTGCCGCGCAGCGTCCCCGCTCGACGGCTTCGGCGTCATCAGCGGCCCCTGCGGCGTGCTCGCCGACGAGCCGACCAGCGTCGACCCCTCCTTCTTTGGCGACACCGCCATCGAGTTCGCCGACGGCTTCGTCGACCCCGACGACGTGCCGCGCTTGACCGCCGGGGGCCAGGAGATGCTGGCCGACGGCAACGCCGGTGGCTCATCGATCCTCTCGGAGGTCTTTGCCTACGAGGTGCTCGCCCGCTGCGAGGGCGCCACGCTCATCAAGACCGAGACCGAAATCCAGTACACACAAATAAGCACCAAGATCACCGATTTCACCGTCAACATCGGCGGCCAGGTCGTGGGCGTGAACCCGGTGCGCACTTTTGTGTTCGGTCCCGATCCGACCTTGACGCCGGCCGAGGCCCAACGCCGGCTGGAGGGCAAGCTCGACGACGTGCTCATCAGCAGCGCCAACGTCGCGCCCGCCGACGCCTGGGTAAAGCAGATCATCGTGGTGATCGCCGCCCAGCCCGATCACGTGCCTGTCGTGCGCGAAGTCTGGAATTCACTGGATGCTGAGACGCGTCACGACACCATCGTCTATGTGATGGTCACCAACGGCGCCGACCAGTTCATCGTGGACTGACCGGCGGCGTGACAGCAGGGGGAGGTGGCGCCTGTGGC
>JBKJNL010000019.1:0-6676 GCA_046593615.1 Myxococcota bacterium
CGCGGCCAGCACGCCGCCGCGGCCACGGTGTTGCTGGTGCAGCAGCTGCCGGTGCCCGCCGAGATCGACGTCAGCACCCGCGTCAGCGGCAGCACGGCGTTCGATCCGCTGGCGCCCCTCACCGATCGCTTCTTCACGGCCCTCGAGGGCCTGTACGTCGAGGTGCGGCGCTTCGAGCACAGCGCGCCGCCCGACGAGAAGCTCACACCGCAAAAAATGGAGCAGCTGTGGGACGACGCCCTCGACGCCGCCCGCGCCAAAGGCTCCGTCGTCACCGACGCCTTTGGCCGGCGCCTCGCGCTCGACCTGTTGCCCGACGAGCTCGTGGCCCTCACCGATCCCCGCCTCGTCGTCGCCGACGGCACCCGCCTCCCCGAAGACGTCGAAGACTGGGTCCGCTTCGTGCGCAGGAGCGACCGATGAGCGCGCGTTCCACGGGTTCCACGACGATTTCCACGACAGGTTCCACGACGATGTCCACGATCCAGCAGGCCCCGACCTCCGCCCTGACCTCCGCGCTGAGGTCGGTCGCGCGGGCCGCCGGTGTCGTCGTCGCCGTCGCCGTCGTCGTCGTGTCTGTCGTCAGCGGCTGCAGCGCCGAGTCGTCGGCGCCCGAGGCACAGGCCGAGGCCTCGGCGGCCATGCCAGTGATGGCCGGCGCGCCGCCACCGCCGCCGGCCCCGTCGGAGGCAAAGGACGACGCCAAGGAGCGCGCCCCCCGCGCGGCCAAAGCCGCGGCGAGCTTCAATCGCTCGGCGCCCAAGGGCCTGCTCGCCAACGAAGAAGCCGACGGTGCTCCGGCCTCCTCTGAGGTCGACGTGCCGGCGGCGCCGACGCGGTCGTGGTTTCCCGAGACGTTCTTGTTTGCGCCGCGCGTGATCACCGACGCCAGCGGCAAGGCCACCGTCGACGTGCTCGTGCCCGATCGCCTGACGACCTGGCGCGTGCTGGCCCTGGCCCACTCCAGAAAGGGCGCGCAGACCGGCGCCGTGACGTCGTTGGTCAGCAACCTGCCGGTGTCGATCGACGTCGTCACGCCGCCGTTCTTGTTGTCGGGCGATCGGGTCGCCCTGCCCTTTCAGGTGGTCAACAGCACCGACGCCGCGCTGAGCCGCACCCTCACTGCCAAGGTCCAGGGCGCGCGCCTCTCGGGGCTGGCCGGCAGCGTGCGCGTCGATGCCCAGGGCAGCACGACGACGACGGCCTGGCTTGATGTGGCCACCCCCGGCGACGTCGTCATCGAGGCCACCACGTCAGGCGGGGGCGGCGGCAGTGCGGGCGGCGACGACTCGGTGCGCCGCACGCTGGAAGTGCGCAGCGGCGGACGGCCCACGCAGGTCGAGCACGCCGGCACCCTGGCCGCGCCGCGCAGCTTCACCTTGCCGCTCGAGGCCGGCGTGCTGCCCGGCACGACCGAGGCGACGCTGA
This sequence comes from Myxococcota bacterium, assembly GCA_046593615.1. GTDB lineage: Bacteria > Myxococcota > UBA727 > UBA727 > VGSZ01 > VGSZ01. The sequence goes on from JBKJNL010000019.1 coordinate 1,429, forward strand.
CGGTCTTTCCCGGGGCGCTGGCCATCCTGCGGGCCGAGCTGCAGAGCGCGCCCGATCGCGGCTCTCTCGACGACGACGCCTACCTGTTGAGCCTGACCGGGCGGGCCCGCGCGCTCGGCGTGAAGCTCGGCGTTGCCGTCGACGAACCAACGCTGCTGCGGCTCACGCGCCTGGCCTCGCAGCGGCTCGCGCGGCGCAGCGTCAGCCCCGCGCTGATGTCGGCCTGGCGGCTGGCGCCGGGCGCGCTCTCGCACGATTCGCAGAGCCTGCTGGCGCGAAACGGTGAGCACCTCGCCGGCTTCGTGGCCCGCGCCCAGCGGCCCGACGGCACGTTCTCGGGCGCCGACGGCTGGCCCCTGCAGCGCTTGATCGTCGCCACCGCCGACGGCCTCAAGGCCGTGCAGGCCGCGCAGCAGACGCCGGCCGGCGAACGACGCGCGGCCGCGGCCACCGTGCGGGCCCGCGGCGCCTTTGAGCGCTTCGCCAAACAGATCGACGACCCCTACACCGCCGCCGTCGTCGCGGCCTCGGGCGCCGTGCAGGGCGAGCAGCTGCTCGAGCTGCGCACCGCAGTGCAAAAGGCGCTGGTGCGGCGCGACGACGGCAGCCAGGCGCTGCCCGTGCCCGACGGCGTCGTCCGCAGCGACGGCAGCCTGCCCACCGAGGTCGAAGCCACGGCGCTGGCGATCCTCGCGCTGCACGCGCACCCGGCGGCCGGCACGGTGCTGCCCGATCTCGGGGCCACGGTGCTGTCGGCCTACCGCCCCGGCCGCGGCTTCGGCGACGGCGTCACCAACGGCGTGGCCCTCGACGCCGTCGCGCTGCTGTTCGCCGATCCGCTGCCGTCAAAGGTCGTCGTCTCGTTGCGCATCAACGGCCAGGTCGCCGGCAGCGACGTGCTCGAAGGCAAGCGCCTGCAAGAGGTGCTGACCCTCGACGCCGACATCGCGGCTCCCGCCGACGGCGCCGCCGCCGACGGCGCACGGGCGTTGTCCGTCGTCGTCAGCGCCGACCCGCCCGTGCCCGGTCTCAGCTACGTGCTGGCCGTGCGGGCCGCGGTGCCGTGGCCCAGGGCCCCCGCCGACGCCGGCCTCAACCTCACCGCTGTCGTCACAGGCAGCCTGAAAGTCGGCGCCACCAGCGACGTCGTCTTGCAGGCTGTGTCGCCGGGCGGCAGCCCGCTGCGCGTCACCTTTGGGCTGCCCGCCGGCGTCGACGCCGTGCGCGGGTCGCTGCAGCAGCTGGTCGACGACGGGGTCATCGGCAGCTTCGAGCTGGTCGACGGCGTCGTCGTCCTGAACGCGCCGTCGCGCAACCAGGGCGAGCTGTTCACCGCGCGCTTCCAGGTGGTGCCGACGTTGGCCGGCGCGCTGCACACGCAGGTGGCCAGCGCCGAGGTGGCGGGGCGCCCCGACACCGCCGTCTACTTTCCGCCGACGGTGTGGACCATCGCCGGCGGCTGACGCCGTCAGCGGCCGAGCAGGCGGCCACGGGCGCCGGTCGGTGCCGACACGGGGCGTGAGATGACGACGTCGTTGCCGGCGGCGCGGCCGCGCAGGTGGGCTTCGCTGACGACGGCCCGCACCGAGGTCGCGTACAGGCGCGGGTGCAGGCGGCGCACGTGGTCTTTCAGGTCGGGATCGCCGACCCACACCAGGCCTTCGGCGACGTGCTTGACGCTCTCGCGCGCCAGCTTCTCGGAGACGCCGCTCATGAAGCCCGCCAGGAAGCGCAGGCGATCGCGTCCGACGACGTCGCCGGCGTCGACGTGGTGGCGGCACACGCGCTCGCCCGCCGCCAGCAAGAAGCCATGGACCCACTCGGCCATCGCCAGGTTGTCGCGCGTGCCCGAGATCTCGACGTAGCGGCCGCTCTTGCCGGCGTCGGGCAGCCAGCCGTTGTTGAAGACGACCTCGACAAAGAAGAAGCGTCCGAGCAGCCCGGCCAGGATGCGCTCGTGCACATAGAGCCGCGTCACCGGCGTCGTCAGCGCCCGGGTGATGTAGCTGCGGCCGCTGCGGCCGCGGGCGGCGATGTTGTGCTCGAGCATCAAGCGCTGCGCGGCGTTGGCGGCGGCTTCGGCTTCGTTTTCGTTGTCGCTTTCGGCGAGCGCCAACAGCTTCTGCACCCGGCGCATGATGCGGTCGTCGTCGTCGTCGCCGTCATTGCCTGCGCCGCCGACTCCGCCAGCGCCGCCTGCGTCGTCGACGGCACCGCTGGCGCGGGCGTCGATGCCGCGCTCGCCGCACACCCGCAAGAACGCCGGGCCATGGGCGCTCTCGTCGTGCACGCCGAGGACTTCGTCGACGTACTGGTGGGCCATCTCGTGCTTCAAGACCTCGCGCACCACCGCCCACGACCGGCTGCGCACCAGCGGCCGCGACAAGCTCATCACGCGCTGCTGCCGGTGCCACTGCCCCAGGCGCACGACGGTGTCGTCGAGGGCCAGCACCGGTGGCCGCAGCGCCCCGCCAAAGAAGTCGTCGTTGGCGACGCGCCAGGCGCCTTGCAGGGCCTGCAGCAGCTGGTTCTCGAGGTGCGGCGTCCAGGGTGCTGTCGACGTCATGGGCCGGTTCTTTTGCGCCGCGAGGCGTTTGGCAAGCAGCAGCCTGTGCAGCCTGTGCGTGTCAGCAGGCTCAGCCTGGCCGGGTGCCCCGCGCGAAGTTGGCGATCAGCGGCAGCTCGATCTCTTTGCCGCCGTGCAGCTCGATCATGGCCACCTTCCAGCGCAGAAAGACCTCGCCCCACGCGGCCTCGCCCATCTCCTGGCGCGTGATGACGATGGGCGCGAGGCCCCGGGCCATCCACTGCAGCAGCGCCGTCGACGACGGAAATGGCACCAGCACCGACCGCTCCGAGATGTTGACGTCGACGAAGCCGGCGGCCTCGAGCTCGCGCTGGAATTCTTCGGGGTCACCGAGGGGCGAGGGCAGCAGGCTCGGCTGGTTCGTGACCACGCCGAGTGTGGCGATGGCATCTTTCAGGATGGGCACCACGTTGTTGGGCAGCCAGCTGGTGACGACGACGGCGCCGCCCTTGCGCAGCACGCGCCACAGCTCGCGGAAGCCGGCGGCGCGATCGGGAAAGAACATCAAGCCAAACAACGAGAAGCCAGCGTCGAACAGGCCGTGGTCGTAGGGCAGGGCCTGGCCGCCGCCGACGACGGCGTCGATGGCGGCGTCGTGGCCGCCGGCGTGGGCGGCCTGGTTCAAGAGCTCGATCATGTCCGGCGAGAAGTCGATCGCCTTTACCCGGGCCCCGCGTTCGGCGGCGCGCAGGGCGAGGGTGCCGGGGCCGCAGGCGACGTCGACGACGTGCTGGCTGCCCTCGGCGTTCGACCCCGTCACGTGGGCGGCGTCGAGGGCCTCGTCGACAAAGGTGCGGAACAGCGGGGCGATCTCGTCGGTGTAGGTCGAAGCGACCAGGTCCCACGTCGACGGCAAAGACATTGGCGAGGCCATGGTGCTCCTGGGGTGCGGGTTGCGGGTTCAGGTCAAGGTCGAGGTCGAGGTCAGGGTCAAGGCGCGATGAGCTTCAACAGATCGCGCATGGCGCGACCGCGGTGCGAGATCGCGTGCTTCTCGGCGGCGCTCAGCTCGGCCATGCGCCGACCCGAAACGCCACCCTCGTCGACGATAAACAGCGGGTCGTAGCCGAAGCCGCCGCTGCCGCTGAGGCCATGGGCAATGCGTCCCTCCACCGCGCCGGTGGCCTCGTGCGCGGCTTGGGTGACGACGTTGCAGGCGACGACGCAGCAGAAGAAGCGCGCGGTCCGCCGCTCGTCGGGGACACCAGCGAGCTCTTGCAGCAGCAGCAGGTTGTTGGCCGCGTCGGTGGGGAGCAGGACGTCATAGGCGACAGTGGGCGCGAAGCCGGCGTCGCTGGCGAAGCGGGCCGAGCGCACCCCCGGGCGGCCGTCGAGCGCGTCGACGATGAGGCCGCTGTCGTCGGCGATCACCCAGTCGACGTGGGGCAGCTCCGTCATCCGGTGATCGCGCGCGTACTGGCTGAAATTGCCGGCCCAGGCCCGGCACTTGAGCCAGGCGTTGCCGCGGAAGTCGGGGGCGTTTTCGACGACGCTGATGTCGTCAAAAGGGTCGAGGATGTCGAAGCGCCCCGGCCGCAGGATGTCGCACAGCTCGCGCAGCTCCTGGGCCTTTTTGGGGTTGTTGCTCGCCAGCTGGATGACCAGCTTCGGGTTCGTCGTCGGGCTCGTCGGGCTCGTCGGGGTCGTCATGGTCGGCTCCTCACCAGATGCCGCCGAGGGCTTCGCGCTGCAGGGCGCACAGCTTCTCGATGCCGGCGAGGCCCTGGTCGACGAGCTGGTCGAGCTCGGTGCGCGACAGCGGGGCGCCTTCGGCCGTGCCTTGCACCTCGACGATGCCGCCGTCGCTGCGGGCCACGAGGTTGAGGTCGGTCTCGGCCTTGCTGTCTTCGGCGTAGTTGAGGTCCGTCAGCACGCGCCCGGCAAAGACGCCCATGGACACAGCGGCCACCTGCGCCGTCAGCACCTGCTTCAGGCTCTTGGCCTTCATCGGCATCTTGCGTTGCATCAGGTCGTTCACGCACAGCGCGAGGGCCACCCAGCCGCCAGTGATGGCCGCGGTGCGGGTGCCGCCGTCGGCCTGGATGACGTCGCAGTCGACCGTGATCTGGCGCTCGCCGATGAGGTCGATCTCAAAGACGTTGCGCAGCGCGCGGCCGACCAGGCGCTGGATCTCGACGGAGCGGCCGTCGACCTTGCCCTTGGTCGAGTCCCGCTGCTTTCGGTCGTGCGTCGAGCCGGGCAACATCGCGTACTCGGCGGTGAGCCAGCCGCCGCCGCTGCCCTTCCTGTGCGGGGGCACGCGCTCTTCGACGGTGGCCACGCACAACACGCGGGTGCCGCCAAAGCTCACGAGCACCGAGCCCTTGTGGTGGGCGATGAACCCGGTCTGAAACGAGATCGGGCGCAGGTCGAGCGGCGCGCGCCCATCGAAGCGGGGACCCGTCGCCGGTGAGGCAACGCTTGACGAGGAGGCGGCGGGCTTGTCGGTCATCCGTCGACGGGACACCGGCGGGCTCCGATCGTCAAGGTCATCCGGGGTCACGCCCGCCGTCAGCCGCAGTGCGCCGCAGGCGGCGTGCGCGCGAAATGTCGGCGCGGTCGCGGCACGGGCCGTGGCGGGTTGTGCCGCGACGGCGGCGACATTTCGCGCGCAGCCCCGACGGTGGACTGCGGCTGACGGCGGGCGTGACCCCGGATGAC
>JBKJNL010000211.1:0-9539 GCA_046593615.1 Myxococcota bacterium
GGTCTACGAAGACGGCGCGTTTGTCGTCGCCGCCCAGGTCGGCGGCGGCGGTGGCGGCAAGGTGCTGACGCTCAACCTCGGCGTCGATCCCGACGTGCGCATCAAGGCGCGCACGCCCCACGCCCACCAGAGCGAGAAGGGCATGCTCGGCGGCACCACGCACATCGAGCACAAGATCGTCACCGAGCTGCGCTCGACGCGCACGGTGCCGGTGCGGCTGTCGCTGTTTGAACGCGTGCCCGTCGCCGACGACAACCAGAAGGACCTCGTGGTGTCGCCGCTGTCGTCGAAGCCGCCGGCCATCCGCACCGACAAGGGGCCGCGCGACGAAGAGCTCAAGGGCGGCCTGCGCTTCGACCTCACGTTGATGCCCGGCGACGCCACCGTCGTCGAGCACAGCTACACCGTGACGCTGCCGGCCAAGAGTGAGGTCGTCGGCGGAAACCGGCGGGAGTGAACCGATGACCGAAAACCCACGCACCATCGACCTCGACCACACCATCAGCCAGGTCACCGTCTACGAAGACCGCGCCGACGTCGTCCGCGTCGCCGTCGTCGACCTCCCCGCCGGCGCCCACGCGCTGCGCTTCGTGGCCCTGTCGCCGCTCATCGATGAAGCGCGCCTCGTGGCCCGCTTCGAAGGCGGAGCCGGCGTCGGGCACGTCGACGACGTCGTGGTCGTCCGCCGCGTCGTCGACGACGGCCTCGACGACATCCTGCGCCGCCGCGAGGCCCGCGGTCGCGTTCGGGATCAAATCAACAGCGAGCGCCGCGCCGCCACCGACGACGTCGACCACAGCGTCCACGCCCAGGGCATCGTCGAGCGCGCGCTGGCGCTGTGGACCCGCGCCGAAGGCCGCCGGCTCGGCCGAGGCGACGACGGCGCCAACGTCGACGACGCGCTTCAGAAATTCAGACTCCAGCTGCACCAGGCCGCCGAAGCCGTCGCCACCGCCCAGGCCCGCCTGGCCCGGCTCGACGAGCGGCTCCGCAAGATCCAGCTCGACGACGACCGCAAGGAGCCCAGCCGCCAACGCCGCGTGTGCGACGTGATCGTGCGGGTGTCGTCGACGGGGGGCAGCGCCCGCGTGGTGCTCACGACCATCGTGCCCTGCGCGGCCTGGCGGCCCACCCACGAAGCGCGGCTGCTGCGCTCCCACAGTGGCGCGAGTGCCGCGAGCGGCGACGCGGCGTCCCGCGCCCAGGGCCAACCCGCGGCAGCGGGCACCGTGCGCTTCCTGACCCACGGCGCCGTCTGGAACCGCACCGGCGAGCACTGGCGGGGCGCGCGCCTCGTGCTGTCGACGGCCCGGCCCGCTCTGGGCGCCGAGCTGCCGCCGCTGTCTGAAGACCGCTTGCGCCTGCGCCAGAAGACCGCCGAAGAGCGCAAAACCATCGTCGTCGAGCAGCGCACCGAGCGCGTGCCGCCGTCGGCCACCCAGGGCGGCGCCCCCGGCGTCGACGACGGCGGCGAGGCCCGCGTGTTCTCGGTCGTCGGCGCCGACATCCCCGACGACGGCCGCCCCCACGCCGTGGCACTGGCCTCGTTCGAGGCCCCGTGCGCGCTGGACCTCGTGGCGGTGCCCGAACGGGCGACGCAGGTCTTCTTGCGCGCCAGCTTCAAGAACAGCGGCCGCGGCCCGATCCTCGCCGGACCGGTCACCCTCGTCGACGACGGCGCCTGGGTCGGCACCGGCGACGTGTTGTTCACCGGCGCCGGCGACGACCTCGACCTCAGCTTCGGCTCTGACGACCGCCTGGCGACGAGCATCACGCGGCGGCTGCACACCGAAAAAAAGCTCGTCGGCAAAAACATCGAGCACTGGATCCGTGAGGTGACGTTGACGTCGACGGCGCCGACGACGCTGTCGGTGCTGGTGCTCTTGCGCCTGCCGGTCTCGGAGCTGGCCCAGGTCAAGGTGCTGCAGTCGCCCCACCACGGCACCGAAGGCGAGGTCAAGGTCGACAGCCACGGCCTGGCCCGCGTCGTCGCCGTCGTCGAGCCTGGCAAAGAGCGCCGCGTCGGTCTCGCCTGGTCGTACGAGACCAGTGGCGATGTCCAGTTGCCACCGCCCTGGTGAGCGCGGGGCACGGGCGCTCGGGTGCCCGCCGGCAGCCAGGCGGGCGCCTGCGCTCACTTCGAGACGGGCGAAGACCTCGTGTCGCCGCGCCGCGCGATGTGCTCAGGTAGCGGCATGATCGTTCCGTCGACGACGAGTGCGTCGGTCTCCGCGACCGAGCGCGATCAAAGCGATCGCGTGACCCTGCTGCGTCTCGCCTCGGCGGGGACCTTCCTGGGCTGCGCCGCCGGCCTCGCCAGCGCCGCCGCCGAAGGGTCTCTGACGTGGGCCTCGGTCGTCAGCGTCGTCGGCAGCGTCGTCGCCGGGGCCACCTGGGCTTTTGCCCGCTCGCACACGCGCCTCGCGGCCGGGGCCTTTGTGGTGCTCGTCACGGCGTTGATCACCATCGTCAGCGCCATCTACGGCAACCGCTACGCCGGCACCGCTTCGCTCTACCTGCTCTGCGTGATGCTGGCCGGGCTGCTGGTCTCGTCGCGCGCTGCCCTCGTCACCTGCGGCGCGAGCGTCGTCGGCACCGTCGGCTTGTTCGTGCTCGACGTGTCCGGTCGCCTGCCGGCGATCGATCCCTCGCCGCTCAAGCGGGCCTCGGCCGTGGGAATCTCCGTCGTCGTCGCCACGCTGGTGTTCACCACGGCGTTGCGCCGGCTGCGCGCCGCCCGCGACGACGCCGACCAACAGGCCCGCGAGCTCACGGCCATGAAGGCCTCGCTCGAGACGCTCGTCGACGAGCGCACGCGATCGCTCGTCGAGGCCCGCGACGCCGCTGCCGGCGCCTCGCGCGCCAAGACCGCGTTCCTCGCCAACATGAGCCACGAGCTGCGGACGCCCTTGAACGCCATCGTCGGGATCGCCGGCCTGCTGCGCGAGAAGCCACGCCCGCATGACGAGATCGAGCTGCTCATCACCGTCGAGCAATCCACCGACGCCCTGCTGGCCGTCCTCGACGATGTGCTCGACCTGTCACGCCTCGAAGCCGGTCGCTTTCGCATCGACAAGCAGGCGTGCTCGCCGCGGGCCATCGTCGACGAGGTCGTGCGCTTCATGCAGCCCGAGGCCGCGCGTGCCGGCCTCACGCTTGACGTCGTCGTGGGCGGCGACGTGCCGCGGCAGGTGCACACCGATCCGACGCGGCTGCGCCAGGTGCTGCTGAACCTCGTCGGCAACGCCGTGAAGTTCACCGCCGGCTTCGGCAACGGCGGCAACGGCGGCAACGGAGTCGGCGGACGCGTCGTGGTCGAGGCCCACGCCAACGGCCGCGACGTCTTGCGCTTCGACGTCGTCGACACCGGCTGCGGCATCTCTCCCCAGCTGCAGTCGCGGCTCTTCCACCCGTTTGTCCAGGGCGACGCGTCGACCACGCGCCGCACCGGCGGCTCGGGGCTCGGCCTGGCGATCTGCCGCCAGCTCGTCGACCTGCTCGGCGGCGACATCGACGTCGAGAGCCGGCCCGGACATGGCGCGCGCTTCACGTTCACCATCAGCGCGCCCGACGCCGCCGGCGCCCCGCTGCCGCCGCCGGCGGCGTCGCTGGAGGTGCTGTCGATTCCGCGGGCGGCCACGCTCGCGGTGCTTGTCGTCGAAGACAACGCCGTCAACCGCGCCGTCATGGAGCTCATGCTGGCCCGCCTCGGCATCAAGCCCAAGAGCGTCGATGGCGGCGCCGCGGCGCTGAAGCACCTGGCCGACCACGACGTCGACGTCGTGCTGCTCGACGTGCAGATGCCCGACATCGACGGCCTCGAGGTCGCCCGCCGCGTGCGTGCCGGCCTCGGCCCCCAGCGCTCGCGCCGCCCGGTGTTGATCGCCGTGACCGCCCACGCCCTCGCCGAAGAAGAAGCCCGCGCCAAAGACGCCGGCGTCGACGACTACCTGACCAAGCCGGTCCGCCTCGAGGTGCTGGCCCAGGCCATCGCCCGCGCCGTGGCGTCGTCGTCGTCGACGCAGACAGCGCCGCCGGCGTCGTTGCCTGCTCCTTCGCCCGAGGTGTCGTGATGGATTTCTCGCCGCCGCCCGGTGTTCTCGAGCTCGTCGCCCGCTACCGCCGCTTCGTCGCCGAAGAGCTGCAGCAGCACGAGCCGTTGGTGCTGAAGACCACCTTCAGGGACTGCCTGCCGCAGCTGCGGCCGCTGCGCGAGCGCGCAAAGGCCCTCGGCCTGTGGGCCCCGCAGGTGCCCAAAGCGCACGGCGGCCTCGGCCTCTCCCTCGTCGAGCTGGCCTTTGTCGGCGAAGCCCTCGGCGGCTGCCCGCTCGGCCACTGGACCGTGAACTTCCAGGCCCCCGACGCCGGCAACATGGAGCTCCTGCACCTGTTCGGCACGCCCGAGCAGCAAGCGCAGTTCCTCACGCCGGTGGCCAACGGCAGCGCCCGCTCGTGCTTCGCCATGACCGAGCCCGAGCGCCCGGGCAGCAACCCGACGTGGCTGGAAACGACGGCCCGCAAAGACGGAGACCAGTGGGTCATCAATGGCCACAAGTGGTTCACCACCGGAGCCGACGGGGCCGCGTTCGCCATCGTCATGGCCAGCACCCACGACGACGGCAAGGCGCATGAAAAAGCCTCGATGATCCTCGTTCCGATGGACACCAAAGGCGTCACGTTCGTGCGCAATCTTCCGGTGATGGGCGAGGCCGGCAGCGACTGGGCGAGCCACGCCGAGCTGCGCTTCGACGACGTCCGCGTGCCCGCCGGCAACCTGCTCGGCGAAGAGCGCCGCGGGTTCGCGCTCGCGCAAGAGCGCCTCGGGCCCGGCCGCATCCACCACTGCATGCGCTGGCTCGGCATCTGCGCGCGGGCCTTTGACCTCATGAGCCAGCGCGCCGTCGAGCGGCCGGTGGCGCCGTTTCGGGCGCTGGGGCACCAGCAGATCATCCAGCAGTGGATCGCCGAGAGCGCCATCCAGATCGAGGCCGCGCGCTGGCTGACGTTGAAGACGGCCTGGGTCATCGACACCCAGGGGGCGCGCGCCGCCCGCGACGACATCGCCATGATCAAGGTGCTGGTGGCCCGCACCCTCGGCGAGGTGCTCGACCGCGCGGTGCAGGTGCACGGCGGCCTCGGCTTGCTCGACGACCTGCCCCTCGCCTGGTTCTTCCGCCACGAGCGCGCGGCGCGCATCTACGACGGCCCCGACGAGGTGCACCTGACCTCGATCGCCAAGCGGATGCTGAGCGCCCGCGGCCTGCCCGGCTGATCGATTTCTCCACGCAGCGCATCTGGCAGCGCATCTGGCAGCGCTCTCAGCCGCTCTGTGTTGCTGCCCTTGTCGCGACCGTCCAGGCGCTTTTTGTAGAGGCTGCGCGCCGGTTTCCGGCGGCTCTCACGCCTGACCGCTCGATCCGCACACGCGCGGGCCTCGTGCTCGGAGCCCCTGATGAAGAAGAAAGTCGCCCTGGTCCTCGGCGCATTGTCGGCCGTCTACATGTTCGTGCCCGAGCCCACCGACCTCATCCCGATCCTCGGCTGGCTCGACGAAGGCGCGGCCGCCGCCATCTTGATGTGGTCGCTGAAGACGCTCGGCATGACGCCCGGCGAGATCATCGCGCGCTTGAGCGGCAATCGCCGTGAGCAGCGCGAGGAGCGAGCGGCGCTGGCGTCTGCGGGCTGACGTCGACGAAGAAGAAGAAGAAGAAGACGACGCGGGCCGTCGTTGACGAAGACAGAGAAGACGGCGCGGCCCACGGCTGCGCCGTCTTCGTTGGCGCGCCGGCTTCGTTCGCGCCGGCGCTGTCGTCAGCACGCCCGGCTCATCTGGATCGCGGCCTCCGGCGCCTGGTTCGGCGCGTGCGGTCGGTAGTAGGCAGGCCGTCGGCCGACGACGACGAAGCCGTGCTTCTCGTACAGCCGGCGCGCCGCGACGTTGCCCTCGCGCACCTCGAGCCACAGCGGCAGCGACAACGCCAGCGACGTCGACACCGCCCGCGCCATCAGCGCGTCGGCGACGCCCTCGCGCCGGTGGTGCGGGTGGCTGCCGATGTTGAAGATCCACAGCTCGTCGACCATCAGGCGCAGCACGAGGTAACCGAGCAGCCGCGGGCCATCAAAGGCGCCAGCGACAAAGGCGTCGCCGTTGTCGAGCTCTTCGGCGAAGCGATTGCGGCCCCAGTGGGACGGTCCCTGGCAGTGCCGGTCGAGCATCTCGACGAGGCTGAGGTCGGCGCGCTCGAGGGGCCGCAGCGCGAGCACTCAGCCGCCGCTGACGCCGCTGACGCCGTCGCCGTCGTTGCCGGCGCCGTCGTGGGCCGCGGCCAGCTCGCCCCGTTCTTCTTCGTTGAGCGCCACGCCGGCAAGGATGCGGCTCCAGAGCGGCAGGCGTCCTTCGCGGGTCTCCGACGAAAAAATCAGCACGTCTTTGGTGCCGATGCCGAGCGCCTTGGCCAGGATCTTGGCGTGGTGCTGCTTCTTTGACGACGACACGCGATCGCTCTTGGTGCCGACGGCGACGCGGGCGCGGGCCAGCGGCGACAGGTCTTCCCACATCTGCACGTCTTGTTTGGTCGGCTCGTGGCGCAGGTCGAAGAGGTGCACGAGCAGCGAGCAGCCCTCGCGGCCGCCGAGGTAGCCGGCGAGCATCTGGCCGAGGCGCTGGTGCTCCGACTTCGACGTCTTTGCGAAGCCGTAGCCGGGCAAATCGACGAGCACGACCTTCTGCCGCTTGCGGCGCAGCTGCAGCTCGACGCCGAACTGGTTCAACAGCCGCGTCTGCCCCGGCGTCTTTGACGTCTTGACGAGATTCTTTCGCAGCACGAGCGCGTTCAAGAGCGACGACTTGCCGACGTTGCTCTTGCCGAGGAACGCCACCTCGGGGACCCCGGCCTCGACCGGCGGCAGCGTCATCGCGTCGGGCGCCGAGCGCAGGAACACGGCGTCGGCCACGGCGATGTCGAAGTGCTTCTTGGCGGGGTCGCGCGCACGCGGCGCATCAGCAGCAGAAGAAGAAGCCGGCCCGTCCTTCTGGGGATCCGGGCCGGCTCCTTCTGCGTTGGTTTCAGTGACAGGGGTCTTGTTCACGCGGAGCCGTAGGAATGCAGGCCGTCAGCGAACCAACCGAGGTTCACGCCGAGGAAGCCCGCGAGGATGACAAAGAAGCCGAGGACGCCGATGACCGCCGACGGCACGCCGACCCAGCCGTAGGTGACGCGGGCGTGGAGGTAGATGGCGTAGACGATCCAGATGACGAGGGCGCCGGTCTCTTTGGGATCCCAGCCCCAGTAGCGGCCCCAGGCGTAGTGGGCCCAGAGCGCGCCGGTGACGAGCACCACGGCGACCAGCGAGAACGCGATCAGGATCGAGTAGTAGGCGGCGCGGTCGAGGCGCGAAGGATCAGGCAGCAGGTCGCGCATCGCCTTGGGCTTCAACACAGCAAGGAAAACAACGAACTGGGCGACCCAGGTGATGCCAAACAGCGCGAGGTCCCACTGGGCGGACTGGATGGCGAGGCGCCACGGACCAGGGGGCATCAGCGTCTTTGCCGTCTCGGCGGCGACCTGCATGTCGCTCTGCGTGAGGGCGTTGATGAGGATGAGGGCGATGGTCGCCGTGGTGGCGCCAAAGGCCAGCGCAAAGGCCAGCATGGCCGGGCCCTTCGGGGTGTCGTCGACCTTGCGGCGCAGCGCCAGCAGCACGACGGCGACGACGCTGAGGACGATGGTGGCGATCATCAGCGGTCCGACGAACGGCGACGGCACGTAGTAGGGCGCGAAGCTCTCGCCCATCATGCGGCCGGCCGGGATGAGCTCTCCGCCCATCTCCTTCAAGAGCTTCACCTTGTAGACGCCGCTCGTGAACAGCTGCGCGCCACGGCCGAGCAGCAGGAACAGCAGGACGTTGACGACGAGGGCGCCGGCGGCGACCGAGGTGAGACTGATGCGCTCACGGGCCTTCAAGAGAAAGAGCAGGCTGAACACGGCTCCCATGGTTCCTGATGCATAGCCAATGGCCGAGCTGATCACGTGAATCATGATCCACCAGCTCTGCAGGGCGGGCACCAGCGGCTTGATGGTGGCGTCGGTGGTCAACGAAGCCAGCCCCAGCGACGTCAACGCCAGCGCCAGCGCCAACACGCCGGCGAAGCGGATGCGGAACTTCACCTCGGAGACGAGGAACACAAAGACGATGCCCCAGGCCATGTAGACGAGGATCTCGTAGAGGTTCGACCACGGCGGGTGCTGTGTGTAGACGACGAAGCGGTGGGCGCCCTCGAGGGTCAGGCCCGTGGCCCGCTCGGCCGCGGCCAGCTCGACGAGGCCGGCTTCGTGCCAGCGGGTCACCATGCCCGCCACCTGCGTCAGGAATGCGACGGTGACGGTGAGCGTCGCGGCTTTGCGGATGTTGGCCCGTCGGGTGATCGAGTGGATCACATACAACAGCAAACCAGCGAAGTAGCCGGCGAAGCACATGTTATAAAAAGTCGTGCTTGAGAGGGTCATGGCGACTCCGTCTTCGTCTGCGTTGTCTTCGTTGGCGTCTGCGGCTGCGTCTGGTCGGTCTTCTGCTGGGCCTTGCGCGCGTCGCGCAGCGCCCGGGCCCGGTCGGCGGTGCTCTCGGTCTTGCCAAAGGCGCTCTCGAGGATCTCGCGGATCTTCTGGAACTCTTCATCGAAAGCGTACTGATGGCGGCGGGCGGCGCCGGCGACCACGAGCTCGAGCTTGCCATCTTTGTCGACCAGGCGCGCCCAGTAGCGGCGGTGGCTCATGAAAAAGGCCATGAACATGCCGACGAACAAGACAACGAAACCGATGAAGACGATGGGGATGAAGGGGACCCGGCCGACCTGGATGCCGGTGGCGTAGAGCTGGTCGAAGCCGTGGAACTGCACCTCGAACTCGCCGCGGCGGACCTCGCGGTCGTAGTCGGGATAGCTGCGGAACACGACGAACGACGTCGACACCTTGCCGCCGCCACCGGCCCCGCCAGGACCAGACGGTGCGGGGCTGATCTGCTGCACGCGCACGGCGGCGCCGAGGCCGGCGAACTCGGGGATGGTCTCGATCGGCAAGAACTGGGTGCCGTCGGGCATCGTCACCTTTTCGCCAATTGCGAGGTCGTAGGTGAGGCGCTGTCCGCCGCGCGGGCCGATGTCGAGCTTGACGCGCTGGTCGCCGGGGATGGGATTGTAGGATGCCTGGTAGAACGTAAAGCCCTTGTATTCCAGTGGATCGTTCACCTGAATGGTTTTACGCAACACGGGGTTCACGGGGCTCTCGCGGTCCCACACCGAGAGGTCGGACTCGAACTCCATCGGGGCGCCATCGATGAAGGTCTTCAAGCGGAAGTCTTCGCAGCGGACCTCGAAGCCGAGGTCAAAGGTGTAGGGCAGCCGTCCCGGTCCCCACACGCGCACGAGCCGGGCGTTCTTCTGCTCGGCGATCATCATCATCCCGTCGATCTTGGTGAAGTTCACCAGGATGCCGCCGGAAAAGATGAGCACCAATCCCGTGTGGATGATGTATACGCCAAAT
>JBKJNL010000308.1:0-6043 GCA_046593615.1 Myxococcota bacterium
GCAAGCGCATCCGCGCCCGCCTGGCGCTGGCCTCGGCTGAAGCGCTCGGCGTCGACGTCGACGCCGCGGTCGGCCTGGCCGCGGCTGTCGAGCTCTTGCACAACGCCACGCTGGTGCACCACGACGTGCAAGACGGCGACATCGTGCGGCGCGGACGACCCACCGCCTGGGCCGTGCACGGCGTCGCCCAGGCCATCAACGTCGGCGACCTCATGCTCATGCTGCCGGCCCTCGCCATCGACGAGATCGACGCCGACGACGGCCGCCGCCTGCGCTTGATCGCCGCCATCAACAAGCGGGCCGTGGCCACGGTGCGCGGGCAGGGCGCCGACCTCGGGCTGCGGGCTGCGGTTGGCGAGCACGGCGACGTCGTCGGCGCCTACCTCCGCTGCATCGAGGGCAAGACCGGCGAGCTGTTCGCATTGCCCGTCGAAGGTGCCGCGCTGCTCGCCGGACGCGACCGGCAGACGGCGTCGATCCTGGCGCGGCCGTTCTTCCACCTCGGCCTGCTCTTCCAGCTGCAAGACGACGTCATCGACTTGTTCGGCGACAAGGGCCGCGGGTCGAGGGGCAGCGACATCCGCGAAGGCAAGATCTCCGCGCTCGTGGTCGAGCACCTGCGCCTGCACCCCGGCGACCGCGACTGGCTGCTGGCGATCCTCGATCAGCCGCGCGACGTCACCACCCCGGCCGACGTCGACGCCGTCATCGCGCGCTTCCAGAGCGGCGGCGCCCTCGACGCGGTCCTCGCGCGCATCTCGTCGCTGTGCACGTTGGCCCACAACGAGGTCGCCCCGCCGCTGCGTGCGCTCGTGGTCGAGCTCGTCGGCCTCGTGCTGTCGCCCATCCAGCACTGCTTCGAGACACGCTTCGAGACGCGCTTCGAGCCGCGCGTCGAGCCAGTGAACGATCAGCGAGAAAATGAAGGAGCCACGCCATGAGCGAGCGCGTCGTCGTCATCGGCTCCGGCTTCGGCGGCCTGGCCGCGGCGGTGCGGCTGCGCGCCCGCGGCTACGAGGTCGTCGTCGTCGAAGCCCTCGACCAGGCCGGCGGTCGGGCCCGCGTCTTCCACCGCGATGGCTGCTCGTTCGACGCCGGCCCCACGGTCATCACCGCGCCCCACCTGCTCGACGAGCTCTTCACGCTCGTCGGCCGCGACCCGCGCGACTACTTCGAGCTGGTGCCGGTCGACCCCTGGTACCGGGTCGAGATGCACGACGGCAGCCGCTTCGACTACGTCGGCGACGAAGAGCGGATCCTCGCGCAGATCAAAGAGTTCGAGCCCCGCGACGTCGACGGCTACCGCCGCATGGCCAGGCACATGGAGCGCATCTTTGACGTCGGCTACACCGGCCTCGCCGACCAGCCCTTCGATCGCTTCGGCGACATGATGCGCGTGGTGCCGGCGATGATGAAGCTCGAGAGCTGGCGCTCGGTGCACGGCCTCGTCGCCAAATACCTGCGCGATCCGCGGCTGCGGCAGGTCTTTACCTTCCAGCCGCTGCTGGTCGGCGGCAACCCGTTTTCGACGACGTCGATCTACACGTTGATCCACTGGCTCGAGCGCAAGTGGGGCGTGTGGTTCGCCAAGGGCGGCACGGCCTCGTTGGTGTCGGCGCTGGTGCGGTTGCTCGGCGAGCTCGGCGTCGAGGTGCGCACCAACAGCCCGGTGGCCCGCATCGAGGTCGAAAACGGCCAGGCCGTCGCCGTCGAGCTCGAAGACGGCAGCCGCATTCCCTGCTCGATGGTCGTCAGCAACGCCGACCCGTCGATGACCTACGGCAAGCTCATCGCCCCCGAGCACCGGCCCCACCACAACGACCGCCAGCTCGATCGCGTCAAAGGATCGATGAGCCTGTTCGTCGCCTACTTCGCCACCAAGAGCCAACGCCCCGCCCAGTTCGACGACGTCAAGCACCACACCATCGTGCTCGGGCCGCGCTACCGCGGGCTGCTCGACGACATCTTCAACAAGAAGGTGCTGGCCGACGACTTCTCGCTCTACCTGCACCGGCCGACGGCGACCGATCCCTCGCTGGCGCCGCCGGGGCACGACGCCTGGTACGTGCTCTCGCCGGTGCCGAACCAACGCAGCGGCATCGATTGGCAGGCCCAGGCGCCGGCCTACCAGGAGAAGATCCTCAAGAGCCTCGACCGCATCGCACCCGGCCTGTCATCGAGCGTGACGACGTCGTTCCACATCGATCCGCGCACGTTTGCCGGTGAGCTGCGCACCCGCGACGGCGCCGCCTTTGGGCCCGAGCCGGTGCTGACGCAGAGCGCGTGGTTTCGCTTCCACAACCGCTCGCCTGACGTCGGCGGCCTGTACTTCGTCGGTGCCGGCACCCACCCCGGCGCTGGCGTCCCCGGCGTCTTGTGTTCGGCAAAAGTGCTGGAGCGCGTGGTGCCCGAGCCGCAGGTGCGGGTGCCGTTGCCCGCGGTTCCGCCGGCCCTGCGGATACCGTCGTCGTCGTCGTCGAAGTCGCGAGCGGCCTGATGTCCGACGCGGGTGCGCTCGAGCTGTCGATGCCGGTGCCGTCGGCCACTGCGGTGTTGGCGCGTTCGAGCAAGAGCTTCCGCTTCGCCGGCGCCTTTTTGCCCGCCGACCGCCTCGATGACGCCGCCGTCGTCTACGCCTTTTGCCGCGCCGTCGACGACGCCGTCGACGACGCCACCGACGTCGACACCGCCCGCGAAGCCGCCGCCGACCTGGCGGCCGAGCTCGCGGGTGAGCGGCCGGCGCGGGCCGTGGTGCGCGCGTTCGTGGATGTTTGCCAGCGAACCGGCGTCGACATCGGCTTCGCCCACGAGCTGGTGCGCGGCGTGGCCAGCGACGCCCGCGCCGCCGTGCGCGTCGACGACGACGGTGAGCTGCTGCGCTACTGCTACCGCGTCGCCGGCACCGTCGGCGGCTTGATGTGCGGCGTCCTCGGGGTGCGCGAGCGAGAGGCCCTGCCGTTCGCCGTCGACCTCGGGGTGGCCATGCAGCTGACCAACATCTGCCGCGACGTGCTCGAAGACGCCGGCCACGATCGCATCTACCTGCCGCTCACCCGCCTGCGCGCCGCCGGTGCCAGCGGGCTCGTGCCGGGCCTGCTCGACGGACGCGATCGCGCGGCCGTCGTCGTCGTCGTCGCCCAGCTGCTGGCCCTGGCCGAGCGCTACTACGACAGCGGCAGCGCCGGCTTGCGGTTCATTCCGTGGCGCTCGCGGCTCGGCATCCTCGTGGCGGCGCGCGTCTACCGGGCCATCGGCCGCAAGCTGTTGCGCGGCGGCGGCGACCCCCTGCGCGGCCGCACCGTGACGACGACGATCGAGAAGCTGGCCCTGGCGGTCGCCGCCATTGCGCGCTTCGTGTTCTTGCCCTCGAGCGGCTCACACGATGCGTCGTTGCACGTCGCGCTCGTCGGTCTGCCCGGCTGCGCCGGTGCCGGTGCTCGCGAGAATGGCGTCGGCGGCCAACAGCCCTGACTGCAAGCACAGCGGCACGCCGCCGCCCGGGTGGGCGCTGCCCGACGCCAGGTAGAGCCCGCGGACGCCGTCGACGACGTTGCCCGGCCGTTGAAAGGCAGCGCGGCGATCGTTCGAGGCCGCGCCGTACAGGCTGCCCTGGCTGCCCGGGAACTGCGCCGCCAGCTCGCGCGCGCCGCGCTGCCAGACCACCGTGTCGCCGGGTGCCAACAAGCCGGCCGCCTGCGCCCGCACGAGCCCGCGCTGGAGGCAGTCGTTGTCGCTGTTGTCGTCGATGTTGTCGTCGATGTCGTCGTCGCTGTTGTCTTCGCGCCCGTCTGCGCGGCCGATCGGCGGGGTGTTGACCATGACGAACACCGGCTCGTCGTCGGCCCAGCCGCGCCGCTCGTGGGCTCGCTCTTGCGAGCACAGGTAGACCGTCGGCGTCGTCGGCGGTCGGTGCCCGCCAAAGATCTCGGCGGCTTCGGCGGCGTAGTCGTCGGCAAAGACCACCTCGTGGGCGACACGCGCAACCTTTCGGTTGCGCTTGGCACGCACGATGGCGGTGGCCCCCGACATCGATGGCGTCGATGGCGGCGGCAGCCGCAACGACGGCGCCGGCTTCGTCGACCGCAGCCAGCCGACGTCGGCGTTCACGACCACCGACGAGCAGGCAACGAACGCGCCGCCGACGTCGACGCCGCGGACCACACCGCCGTCGATGACGACCCGGTCGACGCGGGCGCCGGTGACGACCTCGACGCCCACCTTGTCGGCGGCCCGGGCGAGCACGCGCAAGAGCTCCATCATGCCGCCGGCGACGCCGAAGCCGCCGAGGGCCAGCTCGACGTGGGCGATGCAGTTCAACGTCGCCGGCGCCGTGTAGGGATTGCTGCCGTTGTAGGTCGCGTAGCGCAGCAACAAGAGCCGCAGCTCGGGCGATCGCACGCGCGCTTCAATGGAAGCGGCCATGCTGCGCAGCGGGTCGACGTCGATGAGGTCGCGCGGACGCGAGAACGCCAGCTGCACCAGGCGCGACACCGTGGGTGCGGCGGCAAAGACGAAGTGGTCTTTCGAGGCCTCCCAGATGCGTCCGGCATAGGCGAGAAACCGCCTCATCTCATCGGCGCTCGCCGGTCCGAGCGCGTCGCGCACCGAGGCCAGCGTCTCGTCGACGTCGACAAAGACGTCGAGCTGCCGTCCGCTCGGGAAGTGGTAGCGAAAGGCCGGCGACGGCCGCACCAGCGCCAGCGATTCAGCCACCGACATGCCCGCGCGCCGCAGCACCGCGTCGACGACGTCGGGCAGGGTGAGCACCGACGGGCCGGTGTCGCATTCGACGCCGTCGACGACGACGCTGCCGACCTTGCCGCCGACGACGGGGCCAGCTTCGCACAGGCGCACGCGCCGCCCGCTGGCGCCCAGCGCGATGGCCGCCGCCAACCCGCCCATGCCGCCGCCGACGACCACGACATCCAGAGACGTCACCACGCGATCCTCCGCCACCAGAACAACGCCAGCCGCCGCAGGCGCGAGGCCGCGTTGCCGCAGAAGAGCGGCAACCACCACGACAGCGTCGTCAGCGTCGCCACGCGCATGGCCACCAGGGCCCGGTGCTGCGGCAGGCCGATGCGATGGGGCAGCACGTGCTCGAACACGCCGACGCCTGCCTCGCCGGTGATGAGGCCGCGCACATAGAACGGACCGCTTTCGACAACGTTGGCCGCCGCGATCCGCACGAACACCACGCCGCCCTCGTCGACGACCGCGACGTCGTCAAAGACCTCGGCGCCGAACCAGGTCGTGTGGCGCCGCCTGACCTCGAGCCGCAGGTCGTCGCGTTCGGTGGTCTGGCCGCGGGCATCGATGGTCAGGGCGATGACGCGCGGGTCGCCGCCGCCGTCGGGCCACAGGGCGTAGACGATGCGCTCGTCGACGTCGCCGGCCACGCGGCACCACCACCAGCGCTCGATGCCGAGAGCAGCCAGGGGCCGAAGCGATCCGTTGCGGTCGTGGTAGCCGCGGCCGTCGATGTGACAGGCCACGCCGTCGAGGACGAGGTCGGCGACGCCGCGCGCCGGGCCGGTCTGCGGTGACCAGTCGTGGACCTCATCGTGGACCTCGTCGGCATCGCGGGGAGCGGCGGGCGAAGCGGTGCGCGCGACGCCGTCGACGACGACGGTGCCGCTGGCGCGGGCGACGCCGGGCACGTCGATGTCGAGCTCGGCGCGCACCGCCACGCGCCCCCCGGCTTGTCCTCCCGACCGGACCACGGTGATGCGCGAGCGGCCGAAGCGCAGCACATCGTCGCCGTCGACGACGTCCCACGAAGCGTCGCCGGCGGCGAGCTCCTGCAGCGCGTACCAGGCCTGTCGGCCCCGCTGGTAGACGGCCAGGTTGATCGACGGCGCTTCGGCCGGCGTCGCCGTCGTCGTCGGTAGAAACGGCAGGCCATAGGCCACGATGATCACGACCCCGTTGCCGTCGGCGTCGACGACGTCGACGTACCACCAGGCGAAGCCCCCCCGCGCTGCGGGCGTGGCCCGCGCGAGCGGGCGCTGGGGCGCGCTCAGCGTGATCACGGGCAGCCGAC
>JBKJNL010000315.1:0-9899 GCA_046593615.1 Myxococcota bacterium
CCCTCACCGACGCGCAGAAGAAGTCGTACAAGGAACGGAAGAAGGCTGAGGCGACCGAAAGACGTCGTCTGCGTCGCCTCGCTTGGGAATCCTATCACGCGACTCACGTCAACCACCTTGGTTCCGCCGTCTTCTACAACGACCTGGTCGACATCGATAAATTCGACATCGAGCGCCGCGAAGAACGCGCGAAAGAGCTCGGGCTGCCGGACTGGACATCGCCGCCGAAGCTGGCCGCGGCCCTCGGCCTCTCGATCGCGCGGCTGCGCTGGCTGGCGTTCCACAAAGACGTCGACACCGGCTCGCACTACGTGCGCTTCACCATCCCCAAGCGCGACGGCACCGCCCGGCAAATCACGGCGCCGAAGCCCGACCTCAAGCGCGTGCAACGGTTCCTGCTCGACAACCTGCTCGATCGCCTGACGGTGCACGCCGCCGCCCACGGCTTCATCAGCAACAAGAGCATCCAGACCAACGCCCTCGTCCACGCCGGCGCCGACGTCGTCGTCAAGGTCGACATCAAAGACTTCTTCCCGACCATCACGCTGCCGCGCGTCAAGGGCCTGTTGCGCAAGGCCGGCCTGCCCGAGCAAGTGGCGACGCTGGTCGCGCTCTTGTGCACCGAGAGCCCGCGCGACGTCGTCGATTTCCGCGGCCAGACGCTCTACGTCGCCACCGGCGCGCGCGCCTTGCCGCAGGGCTCGCCGGCCTCGCCGACGATCACCAACGCGCTGTGCCTGCGCCTCGACAAGCGCATGGCGGGCCTCGGCAAGAAGCTGGGCTTCGCCTACACGCGCTACGCCGACGACCTGACGTTCTCGATCAAAAAGGCGTCGACCACGAAGCAGGAGGCCAAGGCACCTGCGCCCATCGGCTCCCTGCTCCACGGCGTGCGCCTGGTGCTGGCCGGCGAAGGCTTCACGCTCAACGAAAAGAAGACCACGGTCATGGGCGGCGGCACCCGCCAGGTCGTGACCGGCCTCATCGTCAACCAGCGCCCCGACGTCAAAACGTCGTCTTCGTCGCCGCCGGTGGCCGCCACCCGCGTGCCGCGCGAGGTCGTGCGCAAGCTGCGCGCGGCCATCCACAACCGCCGGAGGGGCAAGGCACGCGACGACGAGAGCCTGGCCCACCTGCGCGGCCTCGCGGCCTTTGTCTTCCAGAGCGACCCCATCAAGGGCCGCGCGTTCCTCGATCAGCTCGACGCGCTCGCACCAGCCAGCACGACCAGCGAGGCCTGAGCGCGCAGCGTTTGCGGCCCGCGGGCCCGAGCGGCCCTGGAGCGGACGACACGTGCCCGAGGGTCACGCGCCGGGCGCCTGGGCCTCGAGCGTGATCCCGACGGCGCCGGCACCGACGACGGCAACGACCGCGACGACGACGACAGAGGCCGGTGCGGAGGGCATCATGCGGCGAGCCGGGCTTGGTAGGGTGGCCCCATGCTGCGCGCGACGCTCGTTCTCTTGCCCGTCCTCCTGTCGGTCTTGTTCTGCGCTCCCGCCGTCCGCGCCGTGCCCATCACCATCATCGGCACCAACGACCTGCACGGGCGCGTCGAGCGCGTCGCGGCCTTGAGCGGTCATGTGAAGCCCCTGCGCGAGCGGCTCAAGAAGCAGGGCGGCGGGCTCGTTCTCGTCGACGGCGGCGACATGTTTCAGGGCACGCTCGAGTCGAACCTTGAAGAGGGCAAGGCCGTGGTCACGGCCTACAACGCCGTCGGCTACGACGCCGTCACCGTCGGCAACCACGAATTCGACTTCGGCCCCGCCGGCGACCTCGTGACACCCAAGACCCCGGCCGACGACCCGCGCGGCGCGCTCAAGGCGCGCGCGGCCGAAGCGAAGTTCCCGTTCCTGGCGGCCAACATCATCGACGTCGCCACGGGGCTGCCGGTGGGCTGGCCCAACGTCAAGCCGTCGACGACGGTGACCATCGCCGGCATCCGCATCGGCATCATCGGCGTCACCACCGTCGACACGCCGAAGACGACCATCGCCACGAACTTCAAGGGCTTGAAGGTGCAGCCGCTGCAAGAGGCCGTGCAGCGCGAGGCCGAGGCGCTGCGCGCAGGCGGCGCCCGCGTCGTCGTCGTCACCGCCCACGCGGGCGGCAAATGCGGCCTGCACGACGATCCCCACCGGCTCGACTCGTGCGAGACCGACGCCGAGATCATGAAGCTCGCGCGGGCGCTGCCGAAGGGCCTCGTGGACGTCATCGTCGCCGGCCACACGCACCAGGCCATGGCCCACGAGGTCAATGGCATCGTGATCATCGAGAGCTGGGCCAACGGCCGCGGCTTCGGGCGCGTCGACCTCGAGGTCTCAGCCGCTGGCAGCGGCATCGTGCCGAGCGTGACGGTCGCGAAGATCCACCCGCCGCGCCGGCTGTGCGGCCCGCCCGAGAACGACGACGCGCCCATCGAGAAGTGCGCTCCCGAAGGCGCCGACGGCGACGTCGTCAAGGTCGACCACGGCCTGCTCAAGTCGCTGGGCAGCTCGTTGCAGCGCGCCAGAAAATTGCGCGATCGCAAGCTCGGCGTCGTCGTCGCCAGCGAGATCAAGCGCGGCTACGAGCACGAGAGCGTGCTGGGCAACCTGTTCGCCGACCTGATGAAAGAGGCCCGCCCCGACGCCGACGTGACACTCATGAACGGGGGCGGCATCCGCGGGAACCTCAAGGAGGGCGAGCTCACCTACGGCGCGGTCTTTGAGATGATGCCCTTCGACAACCGCTTCGCCCAGGCGACCATGACGGCGGCTGAGCTGCGGGTCGTGCTCGAGAAGAACCTCGGACCCAACAAGAAGGGCGGGCTGTTGTCGATGAGCGGCGCCCGCGTCGTCGTCGCCTGCCCCGGCGACGGCAAGGCCCATGTCACGCTGCTCGACGAAAAAGGCGCCGTCATCGCCGACGACAAGAAGCTCAGCGTCGTCACCACCGACTTCGTGGCCCTCGGCGGCGACGGCGGCCTCGGCCTCGACGACAGCCGCGTCGTCGTCGACGAAGGCGAGCCGGTGCGCGAGCACCTCGTGCGGGCCTTTGAGAAACGCAAAGGCCAGAAGCTGCGCGGCGACGACGCTGCCTTGTTCTCGCCCGAGACGGCGCGATTCAAGAATCCCACCCAGAAGACCGCCCGCTGCGAGAAGTAATTCGCGCGCAGCCGCCGCGGCGGAGGGCGCAAGGAACTCAGACATGGCCACCAAAAAAGCCTGGACGATCCGTCCCTTCCAAGCCGGCAACGACGACGCTGGCGTCGTCAAACTGCTGCACGCCGTCGCCACCTTTGACGGCAGCGTCGCGGCCTGGGGCAACGACATGTTCGCGGCCCGCGTCGACCATCCGTCGGCGATGAGCGGCTCGTTGTGGCGCGTGGCCACCGCCAGCAACGGCGCCGTCATCGGCGCGCTGCTGTTGTTCTTCACGGGCACGGTGCGCACCGAGGTCGTCATCGCCGTGAACCCCGCGTTCCGCCGCCAGGGCATCGGCAAGGCGATGCTTGAGCTGGCACCCCGTGACCGCCGACTGCTGTGCTCCAGCCGCGAGAGCGTCGGCGGCGCGCAAGCCCTGCTCGAGGGAGCGGGCTTCACCGAGCGCTACCGCTCGCTGTTGATGCGCAAAGAGGCCCTGGGCATCAAGCCGCTGCAGCCCGAAGGCGACGACGTCGTCCTCGTCGAAGACACCCGGCGTGACGCGCGACGCGCCATCCTGGCCCTCACCGCTGCCCTCGGCGACGACGCCGACGACGACCGCGCCTGGATGAAGGCCCGCCTGGCCCGACCACGCGCCGCCGCCATGTACCTCGAGGTCACCGGCGCCGACGGCAAGCCCGTCGACGGCGGGGTTTGCCTGGTCGCGCCGTGCGAGCGCGCCAAGAAGGGCGAGCGCACCGCCGCCGGCGAGCCCATCGTCGGCGTCCTCGAAGAGGTCGGCTTGATGAAGAGCCTGCGCGGGCGCGGCCTCTCGCGGGCCCTGGTGCGCGCGGGCATGCGCCAGGCGCAACAAATCGGCTTCCGCTTCGTCGAGGTCAGCGCCGACAAACGCCGCACGCCAGCCATCGAGCTCTACGAAAAAGAGGGCTTCGACGTCGTCGACGAAGACATCCACTGGATGCGCAAAGAGACCTGAGCCCGGCGCTCGGGTCGCGCCGCACGGGCACGACCAGACGACGCCGTCGCTTGCGTTGCCCCCGCAGCCTCAGACACGCTCCGCCCCCATGGCGACGAAGAAACAGCAGACGGCACCAAAGAAGTCGGCACGGGCAGCGCCGAAGCCAAAAGCAACGGCGAAGCCAAAAGCAACGGCGAAGCCAAAGGCCACGCCGAAGCCAAAGGCCTCGACGAAGCCAAAGGCGACACCGAAGCCAAAGGCCTCGACGAAGCCAAAGGCAGCGGCCGAGACGTCATCGCCGTCGTCGCGGTTGTCGTCGTCGGCGGCCCGCGCTGAGCCGTCCGGGGCGGGATCGCCGGCCGAGCTGCGCGCCTCGCGCATCGAGGCCCTCACGAGCGTGTTCACCGCGCTCGGTGCGCCAAAGCCCGAGCGCTGGGCCCGCTCCCACGTCGAGGACGGCGTCGACCAGATCGGCCGCTTCGTGTTTCTGCGGGCGCTGTGGGGCCGGGTCGTCAAGGACGGCCGTTTCCTCGACAAGCTGCGCAAGGGCGCCACCGAGCTGACTCCCGTCGTCGAGCGGCTGCTGCTGGCCGGCGTCGCCGAAGACGACATCGTGTCCCTCGTGCGCGCCCTGCAGGTGCGCGTGCTGGTCGACGTCGCCCAGATCCTCGACGACCCCTCCGACAACGACGAAGGCGTGCGCTGGGGCGTCTGGCGCATGGACAAGCGCGGCCTGCCGCTGTGGCAGCTCAGCGACCTGCGCCTCGACATCCTCGACGTCGATCCGCTCGACGACATGTAGGCGTGCCTGCATCACACGCGCTGCGTCACAACGGCGGGCCAAAGGCGGGATCGAGCGGGCTATGAGAGCCCATGCGCACGTTTTTCTGCTCCCGCGTCTTCGTCGCCCTCGTCGCCGTCGTTGGCTGCATCGGCTTGCTGGCCGACGTCGCCCACGCCGGCCGTGAGCGTGACGACCGCGACGAAGAGCACGGCGGCGCCGCCTACCGCGTCGGCTCGGCGGCGGCGCGCATCGCCCTGCTGCCCATCAAGTGCGCCCGCGACATGGACACCGCGCTGTGCGGGACCATCGAAGAGTCCCTCGCCGTCGACCTCGCCCGCGACCCGCGCATCGACATCGTCTCGCCCCGCGATCTCGAGGTGCTGCTCGGCGCGCAACAGATAGTCGAGCTGTCGAGCTGCGAAGGCGACAGCTGCTTCGACGCCAACAACTTTACGCAGATCGAAGCGACCTACCTGATGTCGGTCTCGATCGGCCGCATCGGCGGCGACGCCATGATCACCGTGCGCCTCGTCGACCTGAAGCGCGGCGTCGTCATCGACCGCGACGACGCGCGCGCCTGGCGTGGCAGCGAAGACGCCATCGACGAAGCCACGAAGGTCCTGGCCCGCACGATCCTCGTGCGCCGCGGCGTGGCCACCCCGCCCCGCGCCACCGAAGAAGACCGCGACGACGGCAGCCCCGTGGTCTTCTGGGGCGGCGCCGGCGCCACTGGACTGGGCGCCGTCGGCCTGCTCGCCAGCGGCGGCCTCGGCATGCTCGCCCTCGTCGAGGCCAATGCGCTGAAGCGCTCGACCGGCCTGACACAGGCCGGCTTCAACGAAGGAGCGGCGACGGCTGAGGGTTACGCCTTTGGCTCCGACCTGCTGCTCGTCGCTGGCGGTGCCCTCACCGCCGGCGGTGTCGCCATGATGATCGCGGGGAGCCTCTGATGACGTCTCGAAAGATAAGCCTCGCCCCGCTGCTGCTGCCCGCGTTCGCGCTGCTGCCCGGTTGCACGATAGTCGTCGGTGACATCCTCGCCGACGCCGAGGCCAACATCGTCGGCGGCGTCGAGGGCGAAGGCGAAGAAGCCAACGAAGGCGAGGGCGAAGGCGGCGGCACCGAAGGCGAAGGCGAAGCAGCCAACGACGCCGACCCGGCCTGCGAAGACGAAGAGCGGCTGGTCATCGTGCGCGACGACAGCGTCGACGTGCTGCAGGTCTTCGACCTGGTGCCGAACCGCTTCGTGCGCCGGCGCCCCGACGGCCAGGCCGGCAACGTCAACCTCGACAACGACGACCCCATCGCGGTGGGCAACGGCTTCGGCGTCGACACCTTTGCGATGGGCAGCGAGGGCCGGCTCTACCTCGCGGGCGGCAGCTTTCTGTACCAGCTCGACAGCGCGACGCTGAGCCAGCGGAGCATCGCCGGCAAGCCGCAGGCGCGCGCCGGCGGCAGCATCTATTCGATCCAGGTCATGGCCAACAACGTCGTCATGGCCGGCAACGAGCTGGACCTCTTTGCCGAAGGCTCGGCCGTCGGCACGGCCCCGAGCCCCATCGACGGACCCAACGACGACTACCACCGCACCACGCGCTTCACGGTGGCCGGCGAAGACTTCGTCGCCGTCAACGGCCGCTTCGGTTACGTGATCCTGTCGTCCACCGATGGCGCCCCACCGTCGCCCACCGTCGTCTACGACGAAGACTTCACCGAGGTCCGCTTCCACGACTACGGCGGCGGCACCTTCAGCCCGCGCGGCATCGCCTTTGACAACACGACAAAGAAGCTGCTGCTCGGTGACAAAGGCCGGGTCATCGTGCTCGAGCACGCCGCCGGCTTCCGCATCGACCCCGTCGACGACGACGGCGACTTCGTGCTGCCGAACGATTCGCAGTCCCTCGTGCAAGCCATCGCCACCCGCGGCGGCTTCGCCTGGGTCTTGTTCGAGCGCAGCAACGACAACCTCATGAAGCTCGACCTGTCGGTGTCGCCGCCCGTGGCCGTCGCCATCGCCACCGTCGACACCGGCGGCTTCGGCCGCGACGTCGTCGTCGGCTGCCGCCGCGTCGTCGTGGCATCGTTCAACCAGCTCATCGCCGTCGACCGCGATGACCTCTCGCCGATCACGTCGCTGGCCATCTCCGACCTCGAAGACATCGCCATCGTCCCGCGCACGACGCTGGGGCTCGTGGGCGACGACGGCTGACCCGCGACGCGCCGGGCGGTGTAGAAGGCGGACATGAAGCAGGCCGTCACCGTCGACGTCGTGGCTGCCGCCGCCAGCGAGGTCACCGGCGGATCCGTCGGCGACGTCGTCGAGCTGGCGCCGCGCGGCACGCTGCGCAGCTTCCGTTGCGGCGGCCCGACGCCGCTGACGTTGCGCGTCGATGAAGACCCCGCCAGCCGCCGCGTCGACGTCGAAGCCTTGACCCTCATCGCCCTGCACTCGGCGGTCGAGCCGCCGGTCGTGCCGCCGCTCATCACGCGCCACGTGCTGTTCGGCAAAGACGGCATCGAGCGCCGTTTCCTGGCCTACGCATGGATCGACGGCCGCACCCTCGACGCGCCGCTGCCGACGTCGCGGGCCCGCGATGCCGGCGCTGCGTTTGCGCAGCTGCACGGCGCGCGGGTGATGGACCTGCACGGCCGGCTGCCGACGACGACGTCGACGCTGCTCGAGGGCTACCGCCGCACCGCCGACGACCTCAAGAGCTGGCTGGCCTTTCGCGAGCAAGACGGGCTCGGCCCCGATCTGCTGACGCTGTCGTTGTCAGACCTGCTGCGCGCGCTGCGCCCCTTCGTCGTCGCCCAGGACAACCTCTTCAAGATCGCCCGCCGCCGCGTCATCTGCCACGGCGCGCCCGAGCCGGCGCTCGTCGTGGCCCGCACCGAGCGCGGCCCGGTGTTGCCGAACCTGTGCCTGGTGGGCCTTGATCGCGCGGCCCTGGGCGACGCCGCCTTTGACCTCGCCGCGTTCGCGGTGTCCTGCCACCTCGAAGACGACGCCGAAGACGCGCTGCTGCACGGCTACCTCGACACGCTGGCGGCGATCGATCGGCGCGACCGCGGCTTCGTCGGCCGCTTCTTTGCCTGCCGCACCCTGGAGCTGTTGGCGCGACCGATGGCCCGCCTCGAGCGCATCGCGCGCATCAAGCGCGGCGACATCCCCGTGCTCGGTGATCCCATCGTCACCCTCGAGGACGAAAGCCAGAAGGCCATCGCCGACATCGCGCGGGCCATGAACGGGCTGCGCGACCTCGCGGGCCGGGCTCGCACCGTCACCGCGGCCGAGGTCCAGGCCATGGGCCGCGTCGTCGCCGTCGAAGAGATGCTGCTGGCCGGACGCACCTTTCGCCTGTCGTTCACCGGTGAGCCCTACACCGGCAAGACCGAGGTCGGCGCCATGGTCGCCCGCCGCCTCGGCCACCGCTTCTTTGGCACCGCGGCGTTGTCGCGGGCCCTCGCGCTCGTCGAGAAAGAGGCCCGGTCGCCAGCGTCGCCGTCGCCGTCGGCGGGGTCGCCGTCGGGGTCGCCGTCGCCGCTCTACCAGCGGCAATCGCCGGCGCCGAAGCAGCTGGTCGATGCCCTCTTCGATCGCGGCTTCACCATGGAGCCCACCCTCGAGCCGCCGTTCTACCGGGCCTTTCTCGACGGCGTCGACGTCACCACCGCGGTGCAGCACGAGACGTCCGACCCCGAGCGCTTCGTGCGCGCCGGCATCTTGCTCGACGACGAAACCGTGCGCGCCGCGGTGCGCGACGCCCTCGAGAAGCGCTTCGCCGGCGAAGGCCTCGTGCTCGAAGGCCTCTACGCCGAAAAGGTGCTGCCGGGCCGCGTCACCAGCTTCCATCTCACGGGCGACGTCGGCGTCCGGCGCGCGCGCTTGATGGGGCACCGCAAGGACGTCGACGACGAGGCCGCCGCTGCCACCCTGCTCAACCGCCTCGACGAGGCCGCGCCGGCGGCGCCGCCCGACGCCACCCGCATCGACGTGGGCTCCCGCCCCGCGGCGGCCGCAGCGTTGGAAGTGCTCGTGCAGCTGCTGCCGCCGGGTCGACGACCGGCGCCCGATCTCACGGGCCGATCACTCCTGTGAGTCGCCGGCGGCGGCACCAGCGGCCCGCGGTCGGTGGCGCTGCGCGAGCTCCTTCACCCTGGGCTTCATGACCTTGCCCAGGGCGTTCCTCGGCAAGGCGTCGACGACGACGAGGGCCCGGGGCTTCTTTACGGCGTGCAAGCCGACCGCGGCCTGGGCTTGCTCGAGCGTGAGCGAGCAACCAGGGCGCACGACGACGACCGCGGTGACCTGCTCACCCCACTCGGCGTCGGGCAGCCCGACGACGGCGACCTCCAGCACGGCGGGGTGGCGCTCAAGCTGCTCTTCGATCTCGCGGGTCGAGAGCTTGTAGCCGCCGACCTTGAGGATGTCCTGGCTGGCCCGCCCGACGATGCGGACGACAACGCCGGCGCCGTCGTCGCCGGCCGCGATGGCGACGACGTCGCCGGTCTTGAACCAGCCGTCGGCGGTCAAGACTTCGCGGTCGGCGTCGGGGCGGTTCCAGTAGCCGCGCATCATGCCGGGCGTCTTCACCTGCAATTCGTCGTCGACGACCCGCATCTGCGTGCCGGGCACCGGCCGGCCCACCGAGCCCGGCGTGCGCCCGCCGACGAGCGGGTTCGACAGCGTGATCAACGTTTCGCTCATGCCGTAGCGCTCGAGGATGGTGAGCCCGGTGCGGGCGCGAAAGGCCAGCAGCTGATCGGCCGACAACGCCGCCGACCCGCAGGTGACGAGGCGCAGCCGCCCGAGCACGGCGCCGTCGTCGGGGTGCTCGTCGAGGTGCGTGAGCAGCCGGTGAATCATTGTCGGTACGCTCATGAACACCGTGCCGGCCCGCCGTTCATGAGCACCAGCGGCGTTGACGAATGCGTCGGCGGCGACGGCGGCGATCACGGCCTGCGGTGAGAACGACGGCACCAGCCGCGTCTCGGCCCCGCGCGACAGCGC
>JBKJNL010000463.1:0-22917 GCA_046593615.1 Myxococcota bacterium
GACATCCTCGAAATCCTCGAGGAGCACGCCACCGGCCCCGCCATCTTTGTCGGCCACTCCGTCAGCGCGATGATCGGGCTGCTGGCCGGCATCGCTCAGCCAGAGCGCATCAGTGCCCACGTCATGATCGCGCCGTCGCCCTGCTACATCAACCACGAGGGCTACGTCGGCGGCTTTCGGCAAGAAGACATCGATTCGTTGCTCGACACTCTCGACAGCAACTACCTCGGCTGGGCCAGCGTGATGGCGCCGCAGATGATGGGCGTGCCCGATCGCCCTGAGCTCGGCGTGGAGCTGACGAACAGCTTCTGCGCCACCGACCCCGAGATCGCCAAACACTTCGCCCGCGTGACGTTTCTGTCCGACAACCGCGACGACGTGCCGAAGCTGAAGACGCGGGCGCTGATCCTCCAGTGCACCGAAGACATCATCGCGCCGCGCGTGGTCGGCGATTACCTGCAGGGGCAGCTGCCGAACGCGAAGCTCCAGCTCATCGACAACATCGGGCACTGCCCCCACCTGAGCGCGCCCGACGCGGTCATTCCTGCCATTCGTGACTTCTTGTGAGCGCTGAGCGCGCCGCGCTGGATGACGTCCCTTGTGGCGTGCTGACGACCCGCGGCGACGGCACGGTCATCCAGGCCAACCGCGTGCTGTGCGGCTGGCTGGGCTACGGCGCCGAAGACCTCGTCGGCGTCCGGCGGTTCTCTGAGCTGCTGGCCATGGGCTCGCGCATCTTTCACCAGACGCACTGGCTCCCTCTCCTGCAGCTGCAGCGCAGCGTCGCCGAGGTGCAGCTCGAGCTGCTGCACCGTGACGGCCGCTCGCTGCCCGGGCTCGTGAACGCGACGATCTCCGACGAGGCGGGCGAGACCCGCCATCACATCGCCCTCTTCATCGTTCCCGACCGCCGCAAGTATGAGCGCGAGCTGCTCGATGCCCGGCGCCGGGCCGAAGAGCACCTGGCGGGCGAGCGCAAGGCGCAGCAGGTCATCGACGTGCTGCAGCGCGAGCGCGAGAACGAGGCCCACCAGCGCGCCCTGGTCGCCGAGCAGCTCATCGGCATCGTCAGCCATGATCTGCGCTCCCCGCTGAACGCCATCATGCTCGGCGCGACCCTGCTCGAAGACCGCGCCGACGCCCTCGATCGCCGCACCGTCACGCGCATCATCTCGGCCGGTCGACGCGCCACCGGCCTCATCGGCGACCTGCTCGACTTCACCCAGGCCCGCCTCGGCGGCGGCCTGCGCGTCAACCCCGCCGAAGTCGCGCTGCATGACGTGGTGGCCACCGCGCTCGACGAGCTGCGCGTGGTGTGGAGCGCGCGCGACATCGTCCACCAGCGCGTCGGCGACGGCACCGCCCGCGCTGATCCCCAACGCATCGGCCAGCTGGTGACGAACCTCGTGGGCAACGCCCTCACCTACGGGGACGCCAGCAGCCCCGTGGTCGTCCGCAGCTCAATCGTCGAGAACGCCTCGGAGATTTCCGTGCAGAACCGCGGCGCTCCGATCCCGGCCGCGCTCGTGCCCCACCTCTTTGAGCCTCTCAGTCGCGGCGATCAGGTCGCCACCGGCCGCAGCGTCGGCCTCGGCCTCTTCATCGTCAGGCAGATCGCCGTCACCCACGGGGGCGAGGTCGCCGTCTCCTCCACCGTCGACGACGGCACCTGCTTCACCGTGACGCTGCCCCGCTGACTTCGCGGACATCGCCGACATCAGGGCGCTTCGCACCTCGGTGGTGCTCATCAGGTCGCCGCAGGCTTGAAGCACAGCCGCAAGATCGGTTCGCCGTCGTCGTCACGCAGCAGCGGCCGCAGGCGCTCGGGCAGCGGTCCTTGCTGCAGATCGGGGCGGAAGGACTTCACGTAGTAGGTGCCGGTCTCGACGACGGGCAGGCCGTGTTCGCGCAGCCAGCCGGCCACCTCGGCGCGGCGCTGGCCGTCGACGGCGCGCAAGACGTCGACGTCGACTTTGCAAAAGGCCCGGGCGGCAATGGCGTTGTGGAAGTAGGTCAGCCAGTCGAGGGCTTCGGCGTGGGCCAGCAGCGGGTGGCCTGCGGGGACCAGCAGCACGCCCAGCTGCGACGCCGTCATGCCGAAGCCGCGCGAGAACGACACCGACAGCAGCGCCTGCGGCAGCGACGGCAACAGCGCCTGGGCCGCGGCGTGGCGGTCGTCGTCGGGCAGCGTGGGCCAGAGGTTGAGGTTCCACAGCGACGAGCGGCAGCGCGCGATGAAGCCCACCATCTCTTCGGTGACGTGGCCGTTGCGCACCGAGGGCAGGCACAGACAGCCGAGGTCGGCGGCGCCGTCGGAAAAGCGCACGCGGTCTCTCGCCATGCCCTTCTTGAAGCCCCACCAATCGCCGGGAAACGCGTGCACCGGCGCCGTGGCCGCGGCGGCGTCGACGACGTGCATCATCAGGTCGACGTCGGAGCCGGCGGCGAACACGCGGTGCTGCGAGAGGTCCCAGGCCCCGCCCGAGAGCTCATGCAACACGCGCTTCACCCGCGGCACCAGCTCGCCGTGGAAGCGCTCGAGGCCGTCGGTGTAGTGGGTGGTGAGCTCGAGGGCGGTGACCTCGGCGGCGGCCCGACGAAACGCCTCGGCGGTGGCGCGGTAGCCGACGGGGTGCAGCGGCCGGAACCGCTCGACGATTGCGGGGTCGGCAAGCGCGGCGCTCAGGATCGCAGGCGCAACAACAGGCTCGACGTGTCTTCGAGGGAGGCAAAGACGCTGCCGTCCGACAGCAGGTTCAGCGATCGACACAGGCGATGCTCTTTCTCCCAACGCGGGTCGGGCTCGAAATACCAGGCGGCGCGCACGGTCACGAGGCCCGCGCCAGCGGGCCGACCAGGAGGCGCTGTGTCGACGACGATGTCTCTGATGCACGGGCCCCACGGCAGCCGTTGCACCACCGGGCCGAGCGGGCGGCCGTCGTCGTCGACCAGGGGGTCTTCGTTGATGGCGTGCGCGGCCGACCAGCGGTTCTCATCGGCGCCGGCGAACAGCGAGCCGTCGTAGGCGACGTAGGTGTGCTTGAAGGTGAACTGGGTGATTCCAAGCTTCGCGAAGTGACGCAGCAAGCGGCGGGCGTCGTGGCGGTCGTCGATGAATCCTGCCGCCATCACGCAGGTCAGGCGGATCGGCAAGAGGTCGCGGCAGGCTTCGACGACGACGGCGGCGTCTCTGGCGTCGTCGCCCATCAGCAGGCGGTTGCGGTCGTCGTCGTCGTGGTGGCGGGACCAGCAGACGTAGCTGACGCCGGCGTCGCGCAGGCGCATGGCCAGGTCGCGCGTCAGGCGGCTGCCGTTGGTGAACAGCGCGACCTCGTCAAAGAAGCGCCGGCCTCGCAAGACGAGCTCGACGACAGAGTCGGGTCGCAACAGCGGCTCGCCGCCGCCGGTGACGACCAGGCGCGTGGCGCCGCGCGCCTTTGCGAACGCGTAGTAGCCGTCGACGTCGAGGTGCTTGAGGTCCTGGCGCTCGTGGGCCAGCGACGACAGCGACGATTTCGAGAAGCAGAATTTGCAATCGCAGTTGCAGGCCACGCGCACCGGCAGCACCGAGCAGGTGAGCGTGCGGCAGGCGTCCCAGTCGGGGTCGACGACGACGGCTGGCTCGTTCGGCAAGACGGCGAGCCTCATGGCGTCACCTTGCCAGGCTCGCCCGCGCAGCGGACCTGCTGGTCAGCGCAGCGGGCCTGCCGGTCAGCGAAGCGGGCCTGCAAGTCGGTGAGCCGGGCCCGCAGGGTCAGGCGCCGGCCGGTCTCGAGGTGGTGAAACGCCGAGCACAGGTCCCGCTCGTCGACACCCGCCTCGGGCATCAGGCGCCGCAAGCGTTCGTTTCCAGACTGGTACAAGCGTCGAAGCGGCCGGCTGATCGCTTCGACAGCTGCGCAAGCGGCGTTCAGGTCGTCGAGGGCAGCGAGGTCGTGGGCGGCACGGCCGGCGAGGTCGGGCAGGGCGTCATGCAGCTCGCAGGCGAGGGCGACGTCGTCGGGGACGTCGACGCCGGCGGGCAGGTAGCCGAGCGTGGCCGGGTCGCGCGGCTGCTGCGCGGCGGCGGCGACGTAGACGCCGTCGACGCCGGAGAACCACGGCGACAGCCCGTGCGGGTCGAGGAACAGCAGGCGGCCGGTGCCGGCGTGGTCGACGTAGGGCTCGGTGTACGACGGCGTGCGCAGGTACAAGAGCGGCGTCATGGGCCCCGCCAGGCGCTGCAAGGTGCCGCGCAGAAACGAGGCCAGGGCCAGCGGTCCGACGTCGCGCACCAGCGGCGGCAGGGCGTCGTCGCCGTCGACGGGCCGCAGCGGCGCGCCGGTGTGCCAGCCGAAGCGCGAGAGGTCGCTCATCGCTTGCCCCGGCTGCGCAGGTTGGCCTCTTGCTGGTCTTTGCGCTTCTGCAACTCGGCCAGGCGCGCCTCGGCCGCGACCTTGGCGGCGGCGGCCTCTTTCAAGAGCCGTCCGTAATCGATGTGGTGCAGGCGGGCCAGGCTCTGGGCAGCGCGCTCGCCGACGACGCCGACGTCGAGCAACGACAGCAGCCGCCGCACCAGCTCTTCGATGCGCACGGCGCTCTGCTGGAGGATCGGCAGCGTCAGGCTGCTGCTGTCGGCGGCGCAGCGGGCGTAGGCGTCGAGGGCGTGCTGGCCGTCGATGACGCCCTGGCCCGTGCCCGGTCGGAAGAACGCGATGGGCTCGGCGCGCACGGCGTCGACGAGGACGGCCAGGCGGCTGCGGCCGTCGTCGTCGAGGGACTGCCAACGCTGGGCGAACTCTTCGGGCAGCGGCGGCTCGAGCTGTTGATCGCGCAGCCCGTCCGCGAGGCGGGCCCGCACCAGCTCCAGCAGCGGCGGGCGCTCGATGTGATGCGGCACGACGGCGGCGACGGCGGCCAGCAGCGGCGGCAGGCCAACTTCAACGCGGTCATCTTCTGGCGCGTCGGGTCCGTCGGCTTCGCTCGTTGATGCCAGGCCCGTCGACGGCACCGAAGGCGCCGCGGGCGACCCGTCGTCGGGTGGCTTCTTGCCGAACCAATCCCGGATGGCCATCGCTGCGCAGCCTACTTGCTGTTGGTCTGGGGAAAGAGCGCGCGGGCCAGATCGGCGGCCAGGCGCGGGAAGTCGTCGAGGGTGGCGACCTCGACGACGGTGAGGCCCCAGCCGCGGTAGCGCGCGACCAGATGGGGCCGGCTGTTGTGCTGCAGCAGCACGAAGGGCGCGCTGGCGGTGGCGGCGCGGCGCAACAGGGCTTCGCCGTTGGCTTCGCTGGCGACGTTCTGGTCGAAGTCGTGGTCGGTGATGACCACCCGGATCGGGCGGAGCTTCGCGCCGTCGGCTCCGACGTGGCGCTCTTCCACCGACGACGCCAGCACCGCGAACGGGTAGGTCGTGCCGCCGCCCATGTAGTGCATCAAGAAGCGGCTGATCTCGACGTCGGAGCGGCACCAACGCCAGAGCTTCACGTGGTCGGTCGAGTAGAGCAGCGCGCGGGCCGACCCGCCGGCGCGCACCGTGGCCACGGTGAGGATCAGGGCCGCGAGGGTCAGCGCGTTTCGCGCCAGCCGCGGGTCGGGCATCGAGCCGCTGACGTCGAGGTAGATCTCGCAGCGTGGGGCCCAGAGCGCGGTGTCGAGTCCTTCTTCGTCGGCCAGGCGATCCCGCACCAGCGGCAGGGCCCGGCCGAGCACAGCACCGTGCTCGCGCAGCGTCGCCGCCCAATCGACGTCGCCGACGGAGTCGCCCGGCTCCCAGGGCACGAGATCGGTGGGCACCGTGGCCTCGCCGCGCAAACGCACCGACGGCGGCTTCAACAAATAGCTGTGTGCCTGGCGCCGGTACCAGGCCGCCATCACTTCCGGAACCATCGAAGCGTCGGCTGTGCCTTGTCCGGGCAGCCCGAGCACGCGGCGCTCGAACAGCTGGCCGTCGCGCAGGCGGTCGGCGTCGCCGGTGGAGAGCCAGCCTTCTCTCAGCGCCCGCTCGACGGCCTCCTGCTCCTGCTTCGTCGGCGTCAACGCCTCGGCCCAGTCCTCGGGGCTCGGCTCGCCGCCGCCGCACGGGCAGGGGTGCTCGTCGGCGGGCTCCGAGCTCTCGTTGCTCTCGTCGACGATCAGGTAGCGGCTCAGCACGGAGACGAAGAACAGGAACTGCGTGGTCAGGTTCGGCCCGAGCACGAAGAGCCGCTCGACAAGCAGGCGGGCGTCGGCGCGCACGCCGGCGAAGCGGGCTTCGAGGGGCTGCTGGCGCCCCCGCAGGATGGTGCCCGGCGCCAGGTTCCACAGCTCTTCGTAGGCGCACATGACAAAGGCAAAAGCGAAGTCCTGCCGGAGGTCGGTCGGGTTGCGGCTGAAGCCACCGACGGCGAGCTCGACGTCGTCACTGGCAAAGGCGATGTACACGGCCGACAGCTGGTGCCGAAGCTCGTCGCCGAGGCGCTCGTTGATGAGCAGGTCGTAGAAGAGGTTCGTCAGCGAGAAGCGCGCGAAGGGCAGCAAGGTGCGCTCGGTGAGCCGCAGGCGGGCGTGGGTGACGAGGCTGCCAGGCCAGGCGACGTGGTGGCCGACCTCGTGGGAGACGATGCCTTCGAGGGCGCCCAGCAGGTCTTTCGCGCGCAGCGTTTTTTCGTTCACCACGATCTGCCGCGTGCGCAGGTCGATGGCGGCCACGGTGGGGTTGTCGTCGGGTGTGCCGGTGGGCCGGCTCATCATCAGCGCCGTCGCCCAGCGGGCCCGTGCCCGATCCCACAGCGCGGCGACGGCGGCGTCGACCTCGGCCGAGAGGGGGACGTGCTGCAGGGTCACGGTCTGCTTTCGACAGCGTCACCAACAGCGTCACCAACTGCCGCACCGACGGGGCCGCCGGCCGAGCGGCCCTGGAGCGGGCCGGCCGGGCCCGAGCGGCCCTGGAGCGGACCGGCCGGCCGTGACTCGAGCAGCCACAGGCGCTGGCTGTCGACGGCCGAGACGACGGCGAACCCGCGCCGCAGGCACGCCGACCAGTAGCCGCGGCGCACGGGCACGGCGACGGCAACGCCACCGACGAGGGCCACGCCATCGTCGACGTCGATGTCGGGCAGGTCGCCGCCGACTTCGGGGTCGGACGCGTCGCCCAGGCAGGGCGAGGGCCCGATCACGCGGCTGCGGTCGCCGTGGTCGACGGCAACGACGACGCCGCTCTGCGGGTGTTTGCGATCGTGCACGCACAGCAGCCCGGCGGCGACGGCGTGCATGGTGCCGGGGACGAAGTCGGCGCGGGCCAACGACAGGTCAAGCGACGACGTCGAGAACGCCTGCCACGACGGCGGCACCGGCACCGTGGTCACCCGCTCGAGGGCCTCGACGACGCTGTCGGCCAGGTGGTTCAGGTCGAGCGCCAGGTCGCGGAACGACACCGCGAGATAGGGGTCGATCCAATGCGGACCGCGCTGCGCGCCTTCGCCGATGTTCCAGGCCCGGGCCAGCAGGTGCGCCGCGCCGACGGCGTTGTTGGCGGTGACGAGCTGTTGGGGAACGACGTCGCCGAGCAACACGGCCAGCAGCGTCGGCGTCGAGGTCGTGCCGAGCAGCGACGCGCCGACGGCCTCGGCGCACAGCTCGAGGTAGCTCTGGTGCACGACGTGGGTGCCGGGCCCGAGCAGCCCGAGCGTGGCCATCATCTTGTTTCCGCAATCGACGAAGTGGGCGAAGCGTTCGACGGAGAAGTCGGCGAAGCGGGCGACTGCGGCCCGCTCGACGGCGGCGGCATCGACGGCGGTGGGCACAGCGGCTGCGTCGACGGTGGCGGGCGTCCCCGGGCTCATGAGCGTCCTTCGAGGGCGGCGACGCGGCCGCGCAAACGCACGTGGGCCGCCTTGAGCGACGTCAGGTCCATGTGGGTCAGGGCATTGAGCTCTTGCCGGGCAAGGCCTTCGGCGATGCGGTGCTCGACGCGCCGCAGGCGCTCACGCACCTCGGCGAGGCCCGCGGTCTGGATGTGCACCAGCACGTTGTCGACGACGGCCTGGGCCGGCTTGCGGGCGACGACGCTGGCGGCCTGTTGGCGCAGCGAGCGGTCGAACATCTGGCGGATCCAGCTCTGGCGGTCGTAGGCGTAGGCCCCGTGCTCGCTCTTCTGAAAGAACGGGCTCGAGAGGTTCGGCCGCAGGCGCTCGAGCAGCGTGAAGGGCAACACCGCCGCCACGTCGTCGACCGTGACGGTGGAACGTCCGTGGAACGCCGCCAGGCCGCGGGCGAACGACAGCGTGGCGACGAGGGCGCGGGCCGAGAGGCCGTTTTCGGTCTGGCTGCAGAGGTGCTCGTTCTTGTCGAGCGGGCAGTCCTCGTTGCAGACGACGGCGACGCGGGCGCCCGAGACGTGCAGCGTGTCTTTGCTCATGCCGTCGATGTGCGGTGACGCCCGGCGGCAGAAGTCGAGCTGGGCCGCAAAAGCCCCAAGCGCATGGGTGACGTCGGCGGGGACGTCGACGGCCCGCACCACGGCGAGGATCTGGTCGAGCTCGTCGGGCGTCAGCACCACGTCGTCGGGCACGCGCTCTTCGGGGGGCGGCTCGCCGCGCGCGCGCTCGGCCAGCCGCGCCACCTGGGCCTCGTGGAACACCGGCGCCCGCACGACGACGTCGATGCGATCGCGCAGGGCCTCGATGACCTGGAAGGTGCCGCCGCCGAGCTCGTCGTTGGCTGTGAGGAACCACGACGACGGCCCGGCCTCGATGGTCTGCTCGAAGCTCTCGGCGTAGCCCTCGCTCATCAGCGACAAGAGCGCCGACTGCGTCTTGGTCGGGATGCGGTTGTACTCGTCGATGATCTTCACGCGCCGCGTGATCCACCCTCGCCAGCCGACGCGGATGTTCCGGGCGTCGTTGGCCTCGATGAGGTCTTTCGGCAGCGGCCCGCCGAGGAGGTCGGCGATGGTCAGCTGCGGGTGCCCGTGCTGCGTGTGGCGCCGCACGTGGGCCAGCGGCTCGCCGGCCATCACGCCCATCAACGTGGCGATGGTGGTCTTGCCGCGGCCCGGCGCGCCGACGAACAGCAGCCGCTGTCGCAACACCAGGTTCAACAGCGGCAGCAGGATCGCCGACGACCACGCCGGGCTCTTGCGCAAGACGACGCTGGCGTCGCCGCTGCCGAGGATGATGGCTTCGCCGACGTCGAGGTCGGCGTGGGCGGTGCCGAGGGCGACGTCGGAGAGCCAGCGGGCCGCGCGGCGCAGACGCTCCATCGGATCGGTGCGCAGCGCCTGCAGCGAGACGCGGCCGGCCTCGTCGCCGAGCACGCCGACGGTGGCGCGGCCTTTTTCCCAGGACTGCACGAGGGCGCGGGCATCAAAAGTCACGGCCAACATCATGCCTGAACGTCGTCGCTGTCCCGCGTGCTCCCCGTCATCGCCCGGCTGTGTCTCCCGTCGGCGACGGGAGAGCCGGCTCGATCGAGCGGCTCTCGATGACGACGTCCCAGGCCGCCCGCGACACCCGGGCCACGGCGGCCTCAGCGCGCTCGACGCCGGCGCCGGCGACGGCGACGACGACGACGATGTCAGAGCCGTCGGGCAGGGTGACGAGCCCGAGGTCGCACAGGCGCTTGTGCAGCGAGCCGGTCTTGTGGGCGACGATGGCGTCGTTGGGCAGGTCGCCTTCGATGCGCCGGTCGCTGGTGGAGACGTCGCGCAGCAGCGCCAACATCTCGGCGTCTTCGCGGGGCCCGACCACGGCGCCGTCGTGCAGGGCCAGAAGCGCCGCGGTCACCGTCGACAGCGGCGCCGACGACGCGCCCGTCTTGTACCAGTCGGCCCAGGCGGCATCGAGGTCGTCGTCGTCGTAGCGGCCGAATGGGGGGCCGATGTGCTTCTTCAACAGGTCGAGCCGCGGGTGCCAGCCATCGCGCCAGCGCACGTCGCGCACCGCCACCGGCGACAGGCTGCGGGCCCGCGCGTCGAGCTCGCCGTAGACGGTGCGGCGGGCCTCGAGCGTCGAGGCCACCGGCCCGGCCGGTCCGAAGCGGCGCACCGTGGCGTCGACGGCCGTTGAGCCGGCCCGGCGCAGCAGCAAGTCAAAGGCGGCGTTGTCAGAATCTCTCACCATCCATTTGATCAGCTGGCGGACCGTGTAGCGCGCGCCGATGGGCTGGCGGTTCATCGTCGGCGCACCATCTCTGACGTCGTTGATGGTGTAGGGGATTTCTTCGTCGAATGAGAGCGTCCCAGCGTGCCGCTGGCGGTAGAGCTCGAACAAGACGAACAGCTTGACGCCCGATGCCAGGTAGACCGGCCGGCCGCCGTCGACGGCGGCGCGGGCGCCGGTCCTGGTGTCGACGACGACGACGGCGACGTGGGGCGGGTGGTTGCGGTCGGGGAGAAACGCGCCCTGCTCTTGCGCGACGACGCTCTCGAGGACTGCTTGCAGGGCCCGCTGTTCGGCGACGACAACCCGCTCGCGGGCTGGGGGCGCGGGCGCTGGTTCACTCTTGCTGGCGGGGCCGGCGGCGGCGAGCGGCAGGGCGAACAGCACCGGGAGCAGGTGGAGCAGGGGGAGCAGACAGGCCATCACGAGCCCCTCTATAACCCGGGCGTCCCCCACCAACGGAGCTCCCGCATGGCCGCCCACGACGTCAGCAATGCCAACCCCGCCTCTCCCGCAGCGGGCCCGTCCACGGCGGGCATGAGCGTCTCGGAGATCGTTGCCAAGCACACCTTTGGCACCTGGCGCCCGCAGAAGGGCTGGAAGCCCATGCACGTCACAAAGGCCGAAGGCGTCCACTTCTGGGACGCCGCGGGCAAGCGCTACCTCGACATGTCGGCGCAGCTGATGTGCAGCAACCTCGGCCACCAGAACGAGGCCGTCATCGAGGCCATCTGCCAGCAGGCCCGCGAGCTGTGCTTCATCGCCCCCGGCTACGCGACCAGCATCCGCGCCAAGCTGACGCAGAAGCTGCTCGAGGTCGTGCCCACCGGCCTGGAGAAATTCTTCTACGCGACCTCCGGCACCGAAGCCAACGAAGCCGCCACCAAAATGGCCCGTTTGATGACCGGCAAACGCAAGATCATCGCGCGGTATAACAGCTATCACGGTTCGACAGCCGCTTCGTCTTCATTGACCGGTGATTTCCGTCGTTGGTTCTCCGAGCCGGTGGGCGCGGCGTTGAGCGATGTGCTGCACGCGCCCGAGTGCAACCCGTACCGACCCGAGCCGTTCAAGACCGCTTCAGACGTCATCGATTATTACGAATACATGCTGAAGAATGAAGTCAACGTCGCGGCCATCATCATCGAGCCGGTGGTCGGCACCAATGGCGTGCTGGTTCCCCCCGACGACTACTTTCCGCGGCTGCGCGCCCTCTGCGACCGGCACAACATCCTGATGATCGCCGACGAGGTCATGAGCGGCTGGGGCCGCACCGGCAAGTGGTTCGCCATCCAGCACTGGAACGTCACCCCCGACATCCTCGTGACCGCCAAGGGCGTGACCTCGGCCATGGCCCCCCTCGGCGTCGTCGCCGTCACCCGCAAGGTCGCCGATCACTTCGAAGACGGCTGGTTCGCCCACGGCCACACCTACGAGAGCCACCCGCTGACGCTGGCCCCCGCCGTCGCCGCCATCGGCGAATACCAGCGCTTGAACCTTATCGAGCGCTCGGCGCAGATGGAGAGCGTGTTCCGGACGAAGCTCGAAGCCCTGAAGGACCGCCACCCCTCGATCGGCGACGTCCGCGGCAAGGGCATGTTCTTCGCCATCGAGCTCGTGAAAGACCGCAAGACCAAAGAGCCGTTCGGCACCTTCAAGGACAAGTACGAGCGCAAGCCGATGGTCATCGACCAGGTCGTCGCCAAGCTCCTGGAGCAGGGCGTCAGCATGATCGGCTGGATGAGCCACCTGGTCATCGCCCCACCGTTGATCCTCACCGAAGGCCAGCTCGACGAAGCCGTCGCCGCCCTCGACGAAGCCCTGAAGATCACCGACGCGCTGGCCAAGGGCTGATTCGCCGAACCAGTCTCTTGCGGAATCGGTGCGGGACGGGCGACAACGACGCCAACATGCGTTGCTTCGTCCGGTCCCTCGCCGTTGTTTCCTGTCTCGTGTTGCTGGCGGTGCCGTTGGTGGCGACCCCGGCGTTGGCCGCGAGCGGTCCCGAAGAGCTGGGCCTCGAGCTCGTGCCCTACGCAAAGAAGATCGGCGAGCGCCGCTACCAGAGCCAGCGCGACTACGACGGCACGATCAAGTTCTTCAAAGACAAGTTCAAGGGCAGCAAGACCGTGCGCTGGATGCGCGAGGTCAGCCTGCCAGCCGTCAAGTACATCCACCTCGAGAACAACAACGACAAAGCAGCATGGGAGGGATTGAACATCTACCAGCTGAAGAGCGGTGAGGTTCGCTTCTACGTGTTGCCCCGCGCGGTGAAGACCGCGGCGCTGTCGACGACGACGAACGCGCCGAGCACGCCCACGGCGCCCACGGCGTCGACGACGGCTCCGGCAAAGACGACCGCCAAGAAGCCCTGACGTTTGCCGGTCGTCGTCCTCTTCTTCGGGGCGATGGCCGGCGCCGCCGTCGGCCTCTCGACGAGCCTCCCGCTCATTCCGTTGCTGATGCTGGCGCTGCTGCTCGGCTGCGCCGCAATCTTCGCCCGCACCCGCCCGGCCCGGGCCCTGGCGGTGTTGTGCGCCGTCGTCGTCGCCGCCGCCGTCGCCGGCCGGGCCCACCGCGATCTGCAGCGGGTCACCTTGCCCGACGGCGTCGTCGTCATCGACGGCGTCGTCGTCGACGTCGGCTTCGGCGACGAGGGCCAGCGGCTGACCGTCGACGTCGACGCGGTGCTGCCCGTGGTGGGGGGTGCGTTCGCGGCCCAATCGCTGCGGCTCGATGTCTCGCTGGTGAACGCCCACGTCGACGCCGGCGACCGGGTGCGCTTGCGAGGACGCATCCACGAGCCGACGCCGTCGTTGTCGCCGGGCACCTTTGACGGCGAGTCGTATGCGTTGGCGCGGGGCCTCCACGGGCACCTCTCCATCGACGACCCCCGCGACGTCGTCGTCACGGCCCACGGCCAGGCACCGTTCTTCACCGGCCTGCGGCTGGCCTTGCGCGAGCGCCTGCTCGATCAGCTGACGCCGCGCGAGGCCGGGCTGCTGCTGGCGCTGCTCATCGGCGACACGTCGCTGTTCGAAGAAGAGCAACGCGCCGCCTACCGCCACGTCGGCGCCGGCCATCTCCTCGCCGTCAGCGGGCTGCAGGTGACGTTGCTGGCGGTGCTGTTGCAGCGGCTGTGCAGCGTGCTCGTGCTGCTGACGCCGCTGGGGCGCCGCGGTCGCGGCCTGGTCGCCGGCACCGTCGTCGCCGTCGTCGGCGTCTGGGGCTTCGTCTTTTTGTGCGGGCTGCCGCCGTCGGCGGTGCGCGCCGGCGTGATGGCCACCCTCGTCGTCGTCGGCCAGACCCTTGGCCGCCGCGTGGCCCTGGTCGACGTGCTCGGCGCGGCGGGGTTGCTGACGGTGCTGGCGTCGCCGACGTCGGTGCTCGATGCCGGCTTCCTGCTCTCCTACGCCGCGGTGCTCGGGTTGGCGGCGTCATCGCAGTCGTCGACCGAGGGACGCTTCAATCTCGAGCAGACGCCCTCGCTGTGGAGCAAGGCCCAGCCGGCGCTGACGGCGTCGATCGTGGCCGGCCTCGTGACCTTGCCGCTCTCGGCCTGGCTGTTTGCGCAGGTGGCGCCGGCGGGTCTCGTCGCCAACATCGTGCTCGTGCCCGTCGCCAGCGCCCTGCAGTTGCCGGCCCTGGTCGGCGGCGCGCTCGGTGCGTTGTTGAATGTTCCGCTGCTGTCACACCTGGGCGCCGAGGCCGCGCTCGTCCTCGAGGCCCTGGTGTTCGGCCTGGCCGAGTGGCTGCCCGACGTGCGCACCATCGACGCACCGTCGGCGCTGTCGGCGGCGGTGTTGACGACGACGTCGTTGCTGACGGCCTGGTTGCTGGTCAGCGGGCGGACCCGCTTCGGCGTCGTCGGCGTCGGAGTCATCGTCGTCGTCATCGGCTTCTCGCTGCGCGAGCCGGCGGGCATGCGCATCACGTTCCTGCCGGTGGGGC
The DNA here is from genome assembly GCA_046593615.1 of Myxococcota bacterium. Taxonomy (GTDB): domain Bacteria; phylum Myxococcota; class UBA727; order UBA727; family VGSZ01; genus VGSZ01. The sequence goes on from JBKJNL010000463.1 coordinate 14,070, forward strand.
AGGGCGATGGTGCGGTCATCGAGCTGCCCGACGGCACGGTCTTCGTCATCGACGGCGGCGGCCGCGTGCCCTTCGACAAGAGCCTCGACGAAGCAGGCCGCGCCGAAGTGCTGACCGAGCCGGGCACGCGGGTGCTGCTGCCCTATCTCCGGCGCCGCGGCATCGAGCAGGTCGACGTGATGGTGCTGTCGCACCCGCATCCCGATCACGCCGGCGGTCTGCGTGCCGTCGCGGCGGCCCTGCCTGTGAGGCGATTCTGGTGGGCCGGCGACCAGGCCGGCGCGCTGGTCGCACCGCTGCTCGAGCAGGTGGCAAAGACCGGTGAGGTCAAGAGCACGCCGGGCCTCATCGGACGCTTCCGCTACGGCGACGTGAGCGTCGACGTCCTCGCGCCCGCGCCGCCCGAGCGCACGCCGACCTATCCCGAGCTCGGCGTCAACGACAACTCGCTGGTGCTGCGCTTCTGCCTGCGCGGCGGATGCGCATTGTTTCCCGGCGACATCGAGCGTTGGGGCGAAGAGCTGTTGCTGCAGACCAATGCTCCCGATCGCCTGCGATCGCGCATCGTAAAGGCACCTCACCACGGATCAAAAACGTCGTCGTCGCCGGCGTTCGTCGCCGTCACCGGCGCGGCCGAGGTGGTCTTGTGCACGGGTCGCCACAACCACTTCGGCTTCCCCGACACGACGGTGGTCGAGCGCTGGCAGAAGAGCGGCGCGCGGATCTGGGACACCGCGCACAACGGCGAAGTGACTTTCTGGATCGACGGCGACGACGTCACAGTCGAGAGCCACCGCTGACATGATTTGACCTTCCGTCCGATCGTCACCTACGGTGCCGACGCTCACGCAGCGCCGACACGTGGCTCACCCGGAGAGAGAACCCAGATGGCCGAGACCACCACCAAGTCCCCCTGTGTCATCGGGCGGGGCATCACCATCAAGGGCAACCTCGCAGGCAGCGAAGAGCTCGTGATCGAGGGCTCGGTCGAGGGTCACATCATCCTGAAAGAGCACCTGACCATCAAAGAGACCGGCCACATCACGGCCGACATCGAGGTCGAGTCGCTGCTCGTGCACGGCGCCGTCAGCGGCAACATCGAAGCCCGCGACCTCGTCTCGTTGTCCGCCGAAGCCAGCGTCGTCGCCGACATCCGCGCCCCCCGCGTCGTCATCGAAGACGGCGCGCGCTTCAAGGGCCGCATCGAGATGGATGTCGACCTGCCGCCCGGCATCTGACCCGCTGACCCGCCGACCCGCCTCAGCCGGCGCTGAAGTCCGGCGCGGACCCGGCGCTGGCATCTGGCGCTGACCCGAGCTGACGTCGACACGGCCGTTACTTCTTCCGCTTCTTAATTCGTCGAACTGAACAAGGACAGAGCATGGCCAACACCGTCATCGGCAACACCATCGTCATCGACGGCGAGATCACCGGCGATGAAGACCTCACGATCCGCGGCACGGTGAAGGGCAAGATCAGCCTGTCGGCCAGCCTCATCGTCGAGAACAGCGGCGTCGTCGAAGCCGACATCGAGACCAAGCACGTCGAGGTCTCTGGCAACGTCACCGGCAACATCACGGCCATCGACAAGGTCGAGCTCAAGGCCGACGGCCGCATGGTCGGCGACATCAAGGCGCCCCGCATCTTGATCGCCGACGGCGCCGTCTTCAAAGGCAACGTCGACATGGAACGCTGAGCGCGACGCACACGTGAACGCGCCGAGCCCGGCGCGTCTGCCCAGCACCCCGCTGTGGGGCTGTCTGGGCCCAGGTACCGGCACTGATTTGCGGGAGCATCCGTGGCCACCGTCAAGACGAACCCAGGACTCGACACCAACATGACCGTCATCGGCGAGTCCGTCCGCATCCAGGGCAATTTGTCGGGCGACGAGGACTTGCACGTCCTCGGTCGCGTCGACGGCCGCCTCGAGCTCCAGCGCACGCTGGTGGTGGCGCCATCGGGCATCATCAAGGCCGAGGTCAACGTCAAGAACGCCATCGTCAGCGGCGTCGTCGTCGGCAACATCCACGCCTCCGAGTCCGTCGAGATCACGCGCGAAGGCCGCATGGTCGGCGACATCTTTGCGCCCCGCGTGATCATCGTCGACGGCGCCAGCTTCCGCGGCACCGTCGACATGGGCGACATCGCCAACATGCCGGTCCGCAAGCCGGGCCTCGAGCGCCCGCGCGCCGCGGCCACGCCGACCACACGACCCACACCGGCGCGCACCGCCCCGGCCTCTGCCGCCCGCCCGGCTGCGGCACCGATCGCCCGCCCGTCGCCGCCCGCACCGCCGCGCCTCGAGCCCCGCGCCCCCGCACCGGTCGCCGCGGCATCTGTTGCTCCTGTCGCCGCGCAGCCCGCCGCCACGCAGCCCATCGCGCAACCCGTCGCGCAGCCGGTCGCGGCGCAGCCCGTTGCCGCGGCTGATGACGATGTCACGTCGTCGTCCGGGCTCGCCGACGACGAGATGGTCGAAGAAGACGACGAGCTGTCGAACGATCCGCCGCAGGCCAAGGGGCTGCCGCAAAAGGCGCAAAAAGCCCGCGTCATCGTCAAGCGCAAGTAGAAGAGAAGCCATGAAGGCCCAGACGATCGCGCAGCAGAAGCAGGCCCTCCTCTCGTTGTTGAAGGAGCTGTCCTACGAAGAGCGCGACGTCACCCTCTCGTCGGGGCTGAAGTCTCATTTCTACATCGACTGCAAGCAGGCGATGTTGACGGGCGCGGGGCACTGCCTCGTCGGCGCCCTGTTCACCGACCTGCTGGCCCGCTCTGAGCTGGGCGCTGACGGGGGCGGCGAGCACACGTCCAGTGGCACGCCGCAGCGCCCCCCGCACGCCGCCGTCGGCGGGCTGACCCTCGGCGCCGATCCGTTGTCGTCGGCGACGGCGCTGTGGTCGACGCTGCACGGTCGCGAGCTCGACGCCATCTACGTGCGCAAAGAGGCCAAGGGCCACGGCACCGGCGCCTACCTCGAAGGCACCAAGAAGGTCGCCATCGGCAGCCGCGTCGCCGTCGTCGAAGACGTCGTCACCACCGGCAACGCCAGCAAGACCGCGGTGGAGCGGCTGCGGGCCCACGGCTACGTCGTCGACACCGTGCTCGCGCTCGTGGATCGACAGGCCGGCGGACGAGAGGCCCTCGAGGCGATGGGCCTGACGTTGCACGCCTTGTTCGACGTCTCCGACTTTCCGCCGCTGAACGGGCGCCTCGCTGGTGACCTCGCGTCGGGCCCGCGCGCGGGGAGCGGCCGATGAGTCGCCTCCAGAGGGGCCTCGCGCTGGGTCTCACGCTCACCCTGCCGCCGCTCGGCTCGTGCGCCACGCACTATGCGCAGCAGGCCACCGTGGCGATGGCGCCGCCTTCGTCGTCGTCGTCGTCGTCGTCGTCGGCGTCGTCGGCGTGGGACGCCGAGGTCACAAAGGCGACCCGCCGCGTCGAAGACTACGACTGGGTCATCCGCCAGGCCGATCTGCGGGCCACCTTGATCACGCCGCGGTTGCGCAAGGTGTTTCTCGACGAGCGCCAGCAGTTCCACGGCCGCTTCGCCGACAAGACGCAGCAAGAGCTCATCGGCCTCGGCGACCCCGACGAAGGCGTCGACGCCGACCAGACGCTGTCGGGCCCCAAGAGCGAAGAGCAGGTGCTGGTCTTTGTCGCCATGTACGTGTCCGACCAGAAGAACCGCGACCTGTCGGCCGGCTACACCATCTGGGACACCGTGCTCACGCGCGGCAACCAGAAGGTGAAGCCCATCGCCGTCGAGACCGTCAAGGCGTCGCCGGCCGTCGCCGAGGTCTTCCCCTTCATCGACCGCTTCGACGACCTCTACCTGTTCCGTTTCCCGCTGGTCGATCCGTCCACGGGCACAGCGCTGCTCGGATCGGGCCCCGAGCCCCTGCGCCTCGAGGTCAAATCGGCCATCGCCGAGTGCGTCGTCGGCTGGGACCTCGAGGGTTGACGCCTCATCCTTCGCGAGCCGTTCGCGCCGGCCGTCGCGTTCGTCGTCGGCGAGGCTGACGTGACCGACCCCGCCGCCGACCCGCGCCTCGTCATGTGGAAGAACCGCCTGGCAAAGAACCAGGCCCGCCTCCTGCCCTGGCGCAAGCGCGAGCAGGTCACCTGCTTCCGCGCCTACGACAGAGACATCCCCGAGCTGCCCTTCCAGGTCGACGTCTACAAAGGCGAAGACAAAAACGGCGCGGGCGAACAGGCCGCCGTCTTTGTCGCCTACGCCCCCCGCCACGGCGGCGGCGCCGCGTTCTCCGCGTTCGCCGCGGCCTGCGCCGACGTCACAGCCGGTGTGCTCGGCATCGAGCGCGGGATGGTCTTTCTGCAGGTGCGCGAGCGCGAGCGGGGCGGCGAGGTCGAAGCCGACGACGCCGACGCCTCCGCCGTTGACCTCGTCGTGCGCGAAGGCCCGGCCCGGCTGCGCGTGCGGCTCGGCGCGCGGCGCGACCCCGGGCTCTTTCTCGATCACCGAACGACGCGCCGCCTGGTCGCCGCCGAAGCCCACGGGCGCGCGCTGCTCAATCTTTTTGCCTACACCGGCAGCTTCAGCGTGCAGGCCGCCCTCGCCGGCGCGTCGTCGACGACGTCGATGGACCTCTCGCACAAGACCACCCTGTGGGCGTCGGAGAACCTGGCGCTGAACCAACTCGACGGTCGACAGCACCGCGCGGTCTGCCAGGACGTCCTGGCCTTTCTCGCCGCTGACGAAGGCAACAACGCCTTTGATGTCGTGGTCGTCGATCCGCCTTCGTTCTCGCGCAGCAAGCGCGCCACCCGCGACTTCGATGTCGCGCGCGATCACGTCTCGTTGATCCACCAGGCCCTGCGGAAGTGCCGCGCGGGCGGGGTCGTCTGGTTCTCCACCAACCTGCGCGGGTTCACGCTCGGCAACGTGGCCGTCGGCGACTGGTCCAGCGTCGTCGTCGTCGACGTCACGGCGCGCACGCAGCCGCCGGACTTCCAGCACGCACCGCACCGCTGCTTTCGCCTCCAGCGCGCCACGCGCTGAGCGACTTCACGCCTCGATCGGTTCGGTGAGCGTGATCAGCGCTCGATCGCGCATCGATGGAGCGCTGATCGAGCGCTGATCGAGCTCGATCACGCATCGATCGAGCGGTGATCGAGCAGTGATCGAGCAGTGATCGAGCGGTGATCGAGCGCCGATCGAGCATCGATCGGTCTCTGATCAGCGCGTCGCGAAAAAAAAATCACGCTGAGACAGTGCGCATGACGCGCGAGGAATTTTTCGCGCGCAACACGCGTGATGCGCGCGCGTCGCGCGAACAAGCAGCGTTTCTCGACGACGAATTGCGCGAGCGCGTGATGACGTTCACCAGCGAGGCTGCGTTCTTCATCGTGTTTCTGGCAGCCAACACCAGACGCGCGCGGCTCGGTTGCAAAAAAGGACTGGCGCGCACAGGGCATCAAGGACTAAAAAGCTTGTGAGCGCTGTGTTGCTCTTCTGGCGAGTGTCGATGAACGGTCTTGTGAGCCACCTTCCAACCGAAAAAGCGGAATGCGGCGCCCATCATCCGTTGGCGCGTGTCAAGCGCGCGGACCACTCCACTGGTAACGGTGCCTTCCAAAGCACCGTCCGGGCGGAGAATCGGTTCTTCGAGGCTTCTCTGGATGACACTGCAGCGATCCAGGAGTCCCCGCTGTTTGGGCAGTTCGGCGCTGTGCGCCCCTGTTCAGCAGCATTCCGACGCGTCAGCGCCGGTCGCAGCCAACGCTGCGAGGCCCCAGGAACGCGATCCCTGCGTGTCCGCCCCCGCGGGCTTGCAGGGGTGTTTCATGAGTTCCGTGCCGAGCCCTTCCGCTCGAGCCCGGACGCCCACCGCTGACGTCGTTCCGCTGGAACGGCGGCGTCAGCTTACCAAGGAGTAGACCATGGCGACCAAGAAGGCTGGAAAGAAGAAAGCTGCCAAGAAGCCCGCGAAGAAGGCGGCCAAGAAAAAGCCGGCCAAGAAGGCGGCCAAGAAGACGGCCAAGAAGGCCGCGAAGAAGAAGCCGGCGAAGAAGGCGGCCAAGAAGGCCTCCTCCAAGGCTGAATCTGCGATGTGAGCGCGATCGCGTCTTTCGAGACGCGATCAGCAGGCCGTCCGGCGACTTCACTGTTGCCGAGCGTCCAGCAAACAAGAGCGGGCGATGGATGATGAATCCTCGCCCGCTTTTGTTTTTACCGCTTCCGCGCGGTCACCATCTCGCGGACCACTACATATCAAACAGCAGTTCCCAGCGGTGACGCGATCACGGTGTTGACGACTGAAACGCCTTCGTCGTCGTCGTCATCCGCGTTGTTGCGGGCCCTCGCAACGGCCGACGAAACGCGCCGCGCGAGCGCTCCATGCGGCAGCTGCGTCATCAGCTGCGCAGCACCGGCTGCTGCAGCAACGTCGCCTGAACGAGCCTCGCAACAAGCCCTACCGCGCGGCCCGTGGCGATCGCGTGAGGATGTCAGAGGGGCTGCTGCGGCTCCGGCGAAGTCGTGGTCGTCGGCTCCGGCGCGAGGCGCGCTTGATCGCGTCCGCCGTCTTTGGCGGCGTAGAGGGCGCGGTCGGCGGCAGCGAGGACGGCGTCTGCGGACTCGCCGTGCCGCGGCCACGAGGCGACGCCGATGGAGACGGTCACGCGACCGAGGAGTTGCTCACCGGGACCGGCGAATGACGCCCCCCGCATGGCCACCCGCACTTTTTCGGCAGCGATGGCGGCCTGCGCCAGCTCGGTGTCGAGCAGCAAGACGACGAACTCCTCACCGCCCACGCGGGCCACGATGTCGGAGGCGCGCAGGCTCTGGGGCACGAGCCGGGCGAGGCCACGCAGCACCTCGTCGCCGGCGGCGTGGCCAAAGGTGTCGTTCAGCTTCTTGAAGTGGTCGACGTCGATCATCATCAGCGAGAACGGACGGCGGCCGCGCTTCTGGCGGGTGACCTCGAGCGACAGGGCCTGCTCGAGCGCCCGGCGGTTGAAGAGGCCGGTCAGCGGGTCGGTGATGGCCAACTGCTGCAGCCGCTCGTTCATCGATGACAGCTCGATGTTGGCGGCGGCGAGGTCGGCCGTGCGGCGGGCGACTTCGGCTTCGAGGTGCTCCTTCTGTTGGCCGAGGCGGGCGGCGGCGTCGCCGAGGGCGGTGGCCAGCTGCTGCAGCTCGCGCCCTCCGCTGATGGCCGGCCGGCCGCGCAGCTTGCCGTGCCCAAAGGCCTCGGCCATCTCGGCGAGCTGGCGCAGCGGACGCAGCACCTCCCACGACAGCACCAGCAGCAGCACCAACAGGCCCACCAGCGAGATCACGAGGCTCGTGGCCCCGAGCCGGCGGCTGTGCTCAACGAGGCTGGCGTTGACGGGGCCTTCGTCGATGGTGGCGACGACGAGGTAGCGCTTGCCGCTGGCGAACAGCGGCTGGGCGAAGCGCACGGGCCAGGCGGGCGGCGGCGGGTCGACGGTTTCGCCGCTGCCCGCGACCAGCGCCAGCATCCAGGCATCAAGCGGCGCCGCCCGTTCGTCGTGGCGGTGGTTGTGGCCGAGGTCGACGCCGTCTTTGTCGAGGACCAGCACCGAGCGCAGCCCAAAGGCCTCGCGATCGCGCTCGAGGGCCGACACCAGCGTACGCAGACGAAAGAGGTCGGCCTGCGGCTTCAACAGGTCGGCGCCGATGGGGCCGGTCAGCGCTTCAACGATGCGCTCGGCGCGCTCGGTGTGGGCCCGCCGCGCTTCCCAGTCTTCGAGTCGAAGCGAGAGCAGCAGCGAGGCGAGCACGGTCAGGCCGAGCACCAGCGTCGTCACCGCGATCAACCGTCCGCGAACTCCCATGCTGCCCACGCTGCCCATGGTGACGGGTACCAACAACGCGGCTGCGCCGACATCAGCGGGGGTGTCGCGTCGTCGATCGCGGCTGCTTCGTCTTCGTTTCCCGACCCGACGTTGCCAAAGCGACACACCTCGTCTCTGGAAGACGCTTCGGTTGCGGGTGGTTGCCCGCGGATGAGCCACACGACACAAACCCCCATGGCCCGCATTCTCGTCGTGGACGACGAAGCCGCACACCGAGACAGCCTGCGCCGCATCTTTGAGCGCGCCGGCCACCAGGTCGCGCTCGCCAAAGACGGACCCGAGGCCCAGGCCTTTCTCGAAGGCAACGCGGTCGACGTCGTCCTCACCGATCTGGTGATGCCCGGCAGCGATGGCTTCTCGGTGCTCGACACGGTCAAGCAGCGCGGCCGCGACACCGACGTCGTCTTGATGACCGCCTACGGCAACGTCGAAAACGCGGTCCAGGCCATGCGCCGGGGGGCCGCCGACTTCCTCAGCAAGCCGACCCGGCGCGGCGAGCTTCTGGCCTGTCTCGATCGCGTGCTCGAGCGGCGGCGGTTGGTGGGTGAGAACCGGGCCCTCAAGGCCGAGCTCTCGAGCGTGATGGACCACAAGGAGAGCAAGGCCACCACCCGGGGCCTCGAGCGCATCCTCGGCACGTCGGCGCCGGTGCAGGCGATGAAGTCGACGTTGGCGCAGGTGGCGAAGTCGCAGGCTCCCGTGCTGCTGCTCGGCGAGCCCGGCACCGGCAAAGAGCTGTGTGCGCGCGCGCTGCACGAGCTGTCAGCACGCGCCGCGGGACCCTTCGTCGTCGTCCACGGCGCCGCCCTCGCCGACGCCGACCTGACGCTGCGCCTCGAGCGGGCCGCGGGCGGCACGCTGTTCCACGACGAGGTGGCCGAGCTGGGGCCGACCGCCCAGGTGGTGCTGCTGCGCGCCCTGCAAGACCGCGCCGTCGACAACGACAGCAGCGGCGGCGTCGCCATCGACGTCCGCGTCGTCGCCGCCTCGGGCGTCGAGCTGTCGG
>JBKJNL010000625.1:0-3435 GCA_046593615.1 Myxococcota bacterium
GTCTTTGAACGGGTCTTTGCCGCGGCTGCGGGCGTGCTCGCCGCGGGCCTTGACCAACGGATCGCTCGGCACGCGAAACGGAAGCCGATCGATGACCACCAGCCGCAGGGCCGCGCCGCGGACGTCGACGCCTTCCCAGAACGACGACGTGGCGAACAGGGCGGCGCCGGCGCTGTTGCGCAGCTCGTCGAGCAGCACGCCCTTGGGGCGCTCGCCTTGCTTGAACGCCGGGATGGCGAGCTCCTGCAACGCCGGCGCAAGGCGGACGAAGCAGTCGTCCATGCCGCGGTGGCTGGTGAACAACAGCAGCGCGCCGCCCTTCGACAGCGCCAGCAGGAACAAGAGCTCGTCGTCGAAGCGCTTCATCCACCCCGGATCGTTGGGCTCGGGCATGTCGGTCGGGCAGTAGAGCGCGGCCCGACCCTTGTGATCGAAGGGCGACGGGTAGATGCCGGTGTCGACGACGTCGGGGGCCCGGTGACCGGCGTCGTCGCCGTCGCCGTCGTTGTTGTCGTCGTTGTGGTCGTCGTCGTGGTTGCCGTTGCGCGCGCCCTGCCGGGAGCCACCGTCGACGTTGTCGACGTTGTCGACGCCGGTTCCGGGCAGGGCGCCGGCCAGGCCCACCTGGAACAAAAACGGATGCACGTCGGTGCCAACGGCGAGGGTGGCGCTGGTCAAGACGACCGGCGTGTCGCTTGAAAACAGCGTGCCCGACAGCGGCGAGCTGACGTCGATGGGGGCGGCGGTGATGTTGGTGCCGCGCGCGCCGTGGTCGATGAACAACACGAAGCGGTCGTCGCTGGCGGCGGCGCCGGTCAGGTACGAGAGCTCGGCGCGGGTGCGCTCGCTGCGGCGGAACAAGGCATCGAGCGTCGCCTTTTGCATGCCGGCGGCGATGTCGTTGTCGCCGTCGCCGTCGCTCGGGAGGCGGCGGGCCCGTGCGGCGTCGAGGGCGTTCGAGAGATCTTTGAGGGCGGCGCCGGCGCTCTCCGACAGCTCGGTGCTGTGCGGCGACGACTGAAACAGCGAGCGCTCGGCGCGCTTCTGCTCGCCCTTGCTGCCTTTTGCGCCGCCCCGTTCGCCGCCGAGCGCCAGAAACAGCGCGGTGGCCGCGCCGTCGACCTCGTCGACGCGATCGAGCAAGGCGGCGCGGTCTTCGCCCGTGCAGGCGTCGGCGTTCTTCTTCACGTCGAGCAGCAGGCGGCCGACGACCTCGCTGCCGGTCTGCAGACCGAAGTGGTCGGTGGCGACGTCGGCGAGGGCGTGGGCTTCGTCGACGATGAGGGCGTCAAAGGTCGGCAGCACCCCGCCGCGGTCGCCATCGCTGAAGCCGGGGTTGTCGAGGCGGATGCGCTGGTCGGCGCACAACAGGTGGTGGTTGACGACGATCACGCTGGCTTTTTCGGCCTGCCGCCGCATCTCGACGACGTGGCAGGAGTCGTAGACCGGGCACTGCTGGAAGAGGCAGTGGTCTTTGTCGGCGTCGATCTCGCTCCAGACGTTGAGCTGGTCGGGCAGGTTCTTCAGCTCGGCGCGGTCACCCGTCTGCGTCGTCGCAGCGAACTGGCTGATCTGCACCAACACGTCGCCGGCGAATCCGCTGTGCTGACCGCTTCGGGTCGCAAGCGACCCGAAGTGTTGCTGCCGATCGAAGCGCTCGTAGCGCAGCTTGCAGAGATAATTGTTGCGCCCCTTCATGCGCATCACGGTCTGCGTCGGCGGGCCAGGCTCGCCCCTGAGCGCGGCGACGGCGCGCACCGCGATGGGCGCGTCTTTGTCGACGAGCTGATCTTGCAAAGCCTTTGTGCCGGTGGCGACGACGACGCGGCCTTCGCTCAACAGCGCGGGCACGAGGTAGGCAAAGGACTTGCCCGTGCCGGTGCCGGCTTCGACGACGAGGCGGGCCCTTGGCGTGTGCAGGGCCCGGGCGACCTGCAGCGCCATGTCGATCTGGGCGCGCCGCGGCACGTAGCCGCGCACCAGGTGTTGCAGCGGTCCGCCGACGGCAAAGACGGCTTCGATCTCGGTGTCGTCGACGACGCGGGGCAAGCCGGCAGTCTGGCAGACGGCCCCCCGGGCGCAAAGGAGCGTCGTCGCACACCGGGCTCAGCAGGGGCCCAGCAGGGGCGCACGCCGGACACGCGCCGGGTGCAGCACGGGGCTTTTCGCCGTCGTCCGCACAAGACAGCGTCGTCGCATGATGGATCTGCAGTCCCGTGGTCACGTCGAGGTCATCTGCGGCCCCATGTTCTCGGGCAAGACCGAAGAGCTCATCAAGCGCCTGCGCCGGGCCCGCATCGCCCGGCAGCGGGTGATGGTCTTCAAGCCCGCCGTCGACGACCGCTACGACGCCGTCGACGTCGTCTCGCACTCGTCGCTGCGCATCGAGTCGGTGCCCGTCGCCAGCTCGAAAGACATCGCCCGGCTGCTCGCCGCCGAGCCGCACAAGGTCTCGGTCGTCGGCATCGACGAAGCCCAATTCTTCGACGACGGCATCGTCGACGTCGTCGAAGGCCTGGCCGACCGGGGCGCCCGCGTCGTCGTCGCCGGCCTCGAGCTCGATTACCTGGGGCGCCCCTTCGGCCCGATGCCGCGGCTCTTGTGTCTCGCCGAAGAGGTCACCAAGCAGCTGAGCGTCTGCATGGTCTGTGGTGCGCCGGCGGCCCGCTCCCAACGCGTGCACAAAGACGCTGCGGTGGCCGCCCGCCTCAAAGACGCCACCATCCTCGTCGGGGGCGGCGACGCCTACGAGGCCCGCTGCCGCGCCTGCTACGTGCAAGGCATCGACACCCCGTCGACCCGTTGATGTCAGCCGCCATCGCATCCACCATCGACGCGCTGCCGCTGCCCTGACAGACTGTCGCCAACATGGCCCTGCAAAACGCAAAAATGCGCGATCATCCGTTTCTTCAAGAGATGATGAACGACAAGTCCTATCCCAATTTTCTCGTCCAAAAAGGACGACGCATCCTGCACGACCTGTGCGGCCGCATCGAGAAAGACAAGCCCGACGCCGCCGCCGTGTTGGTCCTCTGCCACGCCGCCACCGAGTCCTTCAACAGCCTCGCTCAAGAGTTCAACGAGAACGAGAGCGAGATCGAGACGGTCGCCCGTGAGTGCATTGGCGGCGAGTTCGACACGATCTTGAAAGCCTATGGTTTCGAGATCGATGTCGAAGAAGCCATGTCACCGCGCGATTGGTGACCGGTCCGCCGCTCGAGGGCCGCTCGGGCCCGGGTCGGCGGGGTCGCGCGTTCGCACTGCCCGCTTGTCGTCGAAATTGCGCTGAGGCCCCTGCGCTTTCGGGTCCGCCGGGGCCTCAAGCTGGTGCGGCTGTCGTCCGCCACGGCTGTGGTGCTGCACGGCTGTGACGCTCCACGGCTGTGATGCTCCGGAACGGTCGGAGAAGCCGGCTGAGCGGGACGATGCGCTGCC
>JBKJNL010000700.1:0-12229 GCA_046593615.1 Myxococcota bacterium
GCGAGCTGCAGCAGCAGCTGTTCCGGTCGTCCGACGCCAAAGAGGGGATCAAGGCCTACGTCGAAAAACGTCCAGCAAAATTCACCGGCGCCTGACCATCACCTGACAGAGAAACGGCTCCTGCAGAGGAGCCGTTCTCGTCGATTCAGCTGACCCTGATGTCAGCGGAGCTCAATTCAGAGCATCATAGGCTTTCTGGGCCTCGGGGGTTTTTCTCACCCAGTCCTTGCCGTGCTCGACAAAGGCCTGGGCGATGAGGCGGGCCTCGCCGTCTTCGACCTGGCCCGAGCGCCAGACGCGCTCAAAGGCGGCGAAGCGGGCCACGGTGTCTTTGAGACTGTCTTTGACGGACTTCGGATCATTCATGACGGCGCCGAACCACTGCACGGTGCTCTCGACGAGCTCCTTGTCCCAGGGCGCGGTGTTGATGCGGATGTGGCGGGGGTTCTTCTCGAGCCAACCATGCCCGAGGCGCAACATCTCAGAGGCCAGCGACATCCCCTCGACCTCGACGTCACCGCGGGCGACGACGTCGACGAAGCGGTAGAAGTCGCCGACGAGCGCGTCGACGCCTTGTTCGTCGTGGGCGGGCACCGCCTTCATGTCGTTGAACGCGGCGATGGCCTGCTCGACCATCTTGCGGGTCCAGACCCCCTCGGGAGCAACCGGGTCCGCCTCTGCCTCTCTCGTCGTCCCCGCCTGTGACGCCGCCTGTGACGCCGCCGCCTGTGACGCCGCCGTCGCCGCCTTTGATGCCTTTTTCTTTGCCGCCATCGCCCACCTCGTCGCCTGTTGTGGCCCGGTCGGGGCTCGGCGGGCAAGCAACTGTCGTCGTGCCGTGCGGCCCGGGAGCGGCCTCCCTGGTGCGCGGCGTTGACGGACGAGGTTTCTGTCGACGACGATGGCGCCGATGCCGCCGCCGCCGAAGCCGACCGGGTCCCCAGCGACCTCGGGGACACCTGCTGATGAAGCCGATCGGCTGGGGCGCGAGCACAGCAACAAGCGCGAGATGAAGATGCGGCAAGACCGCGTGCGCGCCCTCGCCGACGACGCGCCGCCGCCGTCGACGCCGAAGCGCTCCGCAGCCCCCGCCGAGCTCGGCCGCCCGGCTCACCCGGGCCCGGGAACGACCGGCGTGCCCGGCGTCCCGGGCGCCCCCGTCGTGCAACCCCGGCAGAGCCGCGTCCCCGACGCCGACGGCGTCCCGGGGCGCACGCCGGCCCAGCCCCGACCATCAGAGAGGGCGGCCGCTGAGAGAGGCGCCGAGCGCGCCGAGCGCCCCCAGCAGCGGCTCATCGAGAAGCCTGTGCCTCCGCCGTCGGTGCCGGCGTCGCCGTCGGTCATCGACGACGTCGCCGTCGAAGCCGAAGAGATGCTGCGCGAGCAGGGGGCCATCTGGGCCCGCTTCTCGGTCGCCGACAAGATCAGCTTCCTGTGCGCGATCCTGACGCTCGGCGGAACGCTGCTGCCCTGGCTGTGGCGCAAGAACGAAGAGGTGATGCTCGGCCTGTCGAGCGGCGGAATCGTCCACGCCGCCATCGCCATCGCCGGCATCGGCCTGCTGATCGCGCGCGAGCGCCCCGGCATCGACGAGCGCGGCCTGCGCCCGACGCCGCACCAGCAGAAGCGCCGGGCCCGCCGCACGGCGCTGTGGATGCTCCTGCTGGCGCTCGCGTCGACGGTCGCGGGCACCTGGTTCCTGCTCGTCTATGGCGCCGTCCGCCGCTTCGAGGTGCCGACCCTCGAGGTGGGCGCGGGCCTCTACGTCACCTTGGCCGCCGGCCTCGGCCTGTCCTACAGTGGCTTCGCCTTTTTCTGGCGCGGCGGGCGGACCCGCGACGACTGAGCCGATGACTGACTCCGCCGACGACTGGCCCGACGACGACGAACGGGGTGTCTGAACCCCGATCGCGGGAGCCCCGGATTCAAGCTTGATGCTCTACGATGCGTGACGCTGCTGGCCCGACGACGAGGATGAGATGACCAAAGACGACCTCAAGAGCTTCAAGATCTCCGACCAGGTCAAGGCACCGGTCGAGCGCCCGCGCGCCGGCGGCAAGAAGGAGGCGCCCGCGCCGCCGCCGTCGGTGGGCTTCCCGCACATCGAAGCGGTGGTCGAAGCGTCGAGCCTCGACATGACGGGCTTCGAGGCCCGCCTCGCGCAGCTGAACGAGCTGGCCAAGAGCGGCTCCAACAAAGACAAGCTGGCGGCGAAAAAGGCGGCGGCGGCGTACGAGAAAGCCCGGGCGCTGCTGCAGTACCTGCTCGACACCAAGGCCCGCCTGTCGGCCCCGCCCGCCCCCTGAGCTGACGACGCCTGGCCCTCGGTCAAACAACCGATGGAGCGCCCACGCTGGCGCCACGGCGTCAAGACGCCGTCTTGAAGCGGACCGAGATCCGGGTCGACGCGCAACGCCGCCCCTCCCTGAGCGATAATCTTCTTTGAAAAGAGGGTTCGACGGCGGCGCAGGCAGCAGCGCAACAACGAACACTCGAACGATTTCAGCAACTTGGGCGCCGCTTCGCGTTCGCCCCCACCAGGAGAAGACATCATGGGCATCAACGTCGACGGTTCCGGGCAGCGCGGCAGCATCCAGCTCGACAACTCGTCCACCACGGTGCGCCAGTCGCCCCGCACGGACTTCGGCACCCAGGTGCGCAACGGCGTCGCCGCAGGCGGCGGTGCAGCGGCCGGCGCGATCGGCGTGGCGGCTCCCTTCGTTCCCGGCGCGGCGGTGGTCTCGGCGGCGGTGAGCGGTGCGGCCGGCGGCGTCGGTGGCGGCGGCTTCGGCGGCCAGGGCGCTGGCGCTGCTGGCGCTCCCGCGGGCACCCAGTTCGGACCCGACGGCATCCCGGTCGGCGGCTCGTACCTGAACTCGGCGGGCGGCGCGGGCGGTGCGGGTGGTGCCGGCGGCGGCACCGGCGGCGCGGCCCAGGGCTCGCAGCAAGACCTGCTGAACCAGACCAAGGGCATGCAGGAGATGGCTCAGAGCTTCAACCTCCAGTACCTGCAGCTGCAGGAAAAGATGCAGAGCGAGAACCGCTCCTTCTCGACGGTGTCGAACGTGATGAAGACGAAGCACGACACGGCGAAGAGCTCGATCTCCAACGTCCGCTGAGCTCGGCTCCGGATCCGAAAAAGAGGCGCCCTCGGGCGCCTTTTTTTTTGGTGCGCCGACCCCGACCGCGCGACGCCGACCGCGACGCCGACGACGTGCACGACACGCCGCGGCTCGGAGACACCGACGAACCATGAGCTGTGCTACGCCTGTGTTACCGTGCCGCAGTCGAGGAGCTGACGATGTCCGACGTCGAGATGTTGAAGGGTTTGATCGAGCTGCCGCAGCCCGAGGCGGCGCTGCTCCTCGAGGCCGGCTACCTCTACATGGAGATGGGCAAGCCCAAAGACGCCGAAGAAGTCTTTGTCGGCGTCGCCGCGCTGCTCCCCCACTCCGACGTGCCGCTCATCGCGCTCGGCAACCTCGAGTTCTCGCAAGGCCACTTCCAGCGGGCCCTCAAGCACCACCAAGAGGCCTTGAAGGTCAAGCCCGCCAGCGCCCTGGCCCAGGCCCACCTCGGCGAGGCCTTGCTGTGGTTGAAGAAGCCCGACGAGGCAAAGGCCGCGCTCGAAAAAGCCATCGCCCTCGACCCGGCGGGCGCGCCCGCGGCCTTTGCAAAGGCCCTGCTCGACGCCCACCAACAGGGCGCCATCGGTCGCTGATGCACCGTTGGCGGCGGTGAGGTTGTCCGTCTCCGCAGCGGCGCGGCGACGAAGTCAGGGTGGATCGGCAGGCTGGAGAGACGATGCGCATCAAGTCCGGTGGACCGACGCAGACGCAGCAGGCGCAAAAGACGTCGTCGACGTCAAAGGCCGGCGCCGCCCGCTTTGCCGGCATGATCGACAAGACCGGCGCGAGCACCGATCAAGAGAGCCAGGGCAAGTCGCGCATGATGGCCGCCCTCGCCGAGCTGGCCGCCGACATCGAGGCCGGCAAGGCGACGAAAGAAGAGGCCTCACGCCGCTTCGTGGGCCTCGTCATCGAAGAGCGCTTCGGTGTGCAGAAGGGCAAGGGCGCAAAGACCATGGAGGACGTCGTCGGCGAGATGGTCGAGAACGATCCCCAGTTCGTTGCTCGTCTGCAGAGCCAGCTCAAGCGGCTTGCCAAAAGCTGACGCTCTTCTGCGCTGTTGCTCGGCCAGCCCCGCGTGATGGCGTCAGGCCGCGGCCCGACGCCATCGGCGCAAGTGGATGAAAAATCAAAGGTTTCGGACACCTGTCCGAACCGCACAACCGGCTGGCCGACCGCAACGTCTGCTTGCCGAGGCGGTTTTGCTCTGGTACGTCGACAAGGCATTCAAGAGGATCCCGCAGACGCCGTCAGATCACTGATGCCGTCGGAGATCCCAACGCACACGCTGCTCTCGCCCTGATCATCTTGATCGCGGGCGAGGCGTCGCGGGGTGCCGGGGTGGCGAATCCTCGCCGTCCCGGTAACGCGACCACGTCCCTCCTGCGGGCAAAGCAGGGCGAACGATGCGGCGTGGAGGTCAAACAACCCCCCACCAGACCCCGAAACGGGCTGGTTTTGAAAGTCGAGTCGAGAGCCATGGCCACGATTGCAATGCGCGAAATGTTGGAGTGCGGCGCACACTTCGGACACCAGACCCGTCGCTGGAACCCGAAGATGAAACCGTACATCTTCGGCGCCCGTAACGGCATCTACATCATCGATCTGCAGCAGACCGTCGGTCTGTTCGACAAGGCCTACGAGCGCGTCGCCAACCTCGTCGCCCGCGGCGAAAAAGTGCTGTTCATCGGCACCAAGAAGCAGGCGGCCGACATCGTCGCTGAAGAGGCCAAGCGCTCGTCCCAGTACTTTGTGAACAACCGCTGGCTCGGCGGAATGCTCACCAACTTCAAGACCATCAAGCAGGGCATCGACCGTCTGCGCGCCATCGAAAAGATGCAGCAAGATGGCACGTTTGATCGCCTCCCCAAGAAGGAGACCATCAAGCTCACGCGCGAGCTGCAGAAGCTCGAGAAGAACCTCGACGGCATCCGCGACATGAACAAGCTGCCCGGCGCCGTCTTCGTCGTCGACCCCAAGCGTGAGCACATCGCCATCGAAGAGGCCAAGCGCCTCGGCATCCCGATCATCGCGCTCATCGACACCAACTGCGATCCGAGCGGCATCGACCACGTCATCCCCGCCAACGATGACGCCATCCGCAGCATCAAGCTGTTCGTCGGCAAGATCTCCGACGCCTGCGCCGAAGGCAACGCGCGCCACCAGGAGTACCTCCGCTCCAAGGGCCACTCGGATGAAGACAAAGCCGGCGGCGAAGGCCGTGACGGCGATCGCGGCGGCGACCGCCGTCCCGCCCGCCCGGGTGCCAAGAAGGGCCCCAAGGTCGACATCGTGCGCGCCCAGCGCCGCCCGGCCGGCCAGCTCGGCAACACCGAAGACACCGACGACGGCCTGGACGAGGTCGAGACCCCCGCCGCTGCTGCTGCTGCGGCCGCTGCTGCGGCCGCTGCTGCTGGTGCGGCTGGCACCGAGGCCACGGGCGAGACCGCCGTGCCGGCCGGCAAGCCGACGCCCGCCGCTTCGGCCTGACCGACCGCGCCTCTCTCGCAGAAGCGCTTCGTGAAAGAGCCGCCCACCCGGGCGGCTCTTTTTTGTCTGTGCGGGCTCGGTCCTCGTTGTCGTCGTCGGCTGCTCGACCAGCGGCAAAGGCCCGCTGTTGCCAGCGCGAGACGGCGGCGACGACGACGATGCACGAGGCTGCGGCGACGACGTTGACGAAGACGGCGACGACGACGACGACGGCGACGACGACGGCGACGACGACGACGCCGACCTCATCCGGTCTTTGTGTGGGCGCCCGGGAAGCTCGGCATGCCGCAGCCCTTGATCAAGAAGCTGCGCACGCGGGCCGGGGCCGAGGCCTGGGCGACGCGGGCGCCTTTCAGGGCCGGGCAGGTGGCAAAGGAGAGCTCGCCGCCGACCTCCTTGAGGCGGGGCATCTCGACCGTGACGACGACGACGTTGTCGTGGATGTGCAGGTACTTGGTCACCCGCTCGAGGGCCGGCAGGTGGATCTCTTTCAGCGCGGCGTTGGCCTCGATGATGAGCGCGCCGCCGACGGTCTTCAGCTTCGGAAAGCTGACCCGCTCGAGGTCGTCGTTGAAGCCGATGTAGAGCGTGTCGCCGACGTGCTCGAGCTCGCTGGCTTGATCGAGGGTCAGTCCCATGTTGTCGCCGATATCACGGGGCCTCTCCGGCAGCCTCGGCGGCTGGGGATCAGGACGAGCGGAGGCCTTCAAAGGTCAGGCGGCGCTCGACGCTCTTCAGGCTCTTGAGGGCCAGGAGGTCGGTGTTCTTGATGACGCCCTCGTGGATCGTCAGGTCGCCGCCGACGCGCACGACGTCGGTGAGCTTCTGCAGGCCCTGCCTGGACTCGATCTGCACCGACCCCGAGAGCACCTTGCCCTCGTTGGTCTGCACGATCGACGGACCCGACGTGGATGCCGTCTTGGTCAGCTTCCGGCCGGGCTCGATGCCGAGGGCCTTGAGGCGGGCCAGGACCTGCGATTGTCCCGCGCCCTCGACGGGGGCGGCGATGGTCTGGCTGGTGCCGCCGCTCTCGAAGGTCGTCTCGGGGGCCTTTTGGGTCTCGACCTTCGGGGCCTCGAGCTTCAGGGCCTCGAGCTTCTGGGCTTCGAGCTTCTGGGCTTCGACCTTCTCGGTTCGTTCGGGCACGCGCAGCTGCAGGACCTTGGCGAGGCCAAGGCCTTTGGGTGCGTCGACAGGTCCTTTGGGTCCGATGGTCATTGGGGTGCTCTGCCCGAATCTATCGGCCAGCACGGGTGTTTGGCCGACTTTGGCCGCGACGACGGCGGCGGCGCGGCGGGCCGTGTGTTGGGGGCGTTGTGCTGCCTTCTGGGAAGACCGGACCCGGATCATCGATCAACAGCGAACCCGCAGCACCCCGAACCCGCAGAGGCAGGGGGAGCGCGGCCTCATCTGGATCAGAGGCCGGTGACGCCGGGGGCAAAGGCCGTGACGTAGACGAGGCCCAGGCGCAGCCGTCCGCGGGCCGGCACGGTCATGGTCCACTTCAAGAAGCCGTCGTCGTCGAGCAGCGGGGTGCCGCTGGTCTTGTCGGCCTGCAGCGTCACCTTGACGTGCTCGATCTCGCTCACCGGCAGGCGTTCGACGATCTCGACCTGCTTGTCTTCGGGGCCGAGGTTCGAGAGGTAGAGGGCCACGCTGTTGGTGCGGCGGCGCCAGCGATCGACCTCGTCGACCACCTCGCGGGTCTCGACGGTGCGCTGCACGCGGACGTCGTCGTCGGGGCCGAAGCCGAGCTGGAACTTTTCGCCGGCGGCCACGAACAGCGTGCGCGTGGTGCCCACGAAGCCGGAGTGGCGCAGCAGCTCGACGGGTCCGGCGAGCAGCGGGTCTTTGCCCTTGTGGGTGGCGACGGCCTTGACGAACGCCTTGTCGTCGACCTCGGCCATGACGACGAGGGAGACCACCGCCGGCGACGTGAACGTGCTGACCGGCACGAACGAGGGACGTCCGTCAGAGGGCACGCTCACCTTGTGCTGGCTCTTCAGGTTCTGGATGTCGCCGCCGTCGTCGACGCCAGGCAGGTCGACGCCGCTCGGTGATGGCGCGGGCCTCGCGGGCGATGCGGCGCCGCCGCTGCTGACGGAACCACCGCCGCCGCCGCGGCCGAGCCCGGCGTTGGAGACCGCGACCTCGCGGGCGGCGACGACGACGCGGGTGTCGCGCTTCTGCACCGTCAGACGATCGTCGCTGAGCTTCGGGGGCTCGTGGCCCAGCGAGCTGCGCGCCGTCGAAAACACCAGCTCGACATCGACCCAGTCTTCGCCGGTGTTCTGCCAGACCGCCGCGCGCGAGCTGAGCGTGAGGTGGCCATCTTGCAACGAGGCTTCGTGCGACGGGCGCCACAGCGCGTTGGGCACCGTGTATTCGACGACGACGTCGACGGTGCGGCCCTCGGCCTCTTTGTTGTGCAGGTCGATCTCGATGATGGCCAGCATCTGCTTGTCGGGCGAGTCGAGCAGCTGGCGCACGCCGGCGGTAAAGGCGGCTTCGGCGCGGACCTCTTCGATGTGCGCGCGCGTCTGCTGGGCCTCGTGCAACAGGCCGCGCGATTTCTGCGAGAGCGCTTCAAAGGTCTGCTTCCATTGGCCCGGGTCGCCGAGGGACCAGGCGGCGTCTTCGGGGATCTCGCCGATGGCCTTTTGCATCATGTCGCCGACCACCGAGGCCCGTTGGCTGGCGCGGTGGGCGTCGTCGACGAGCTCGCGGTGGCGGCGCTCGAGGGCTTCGAGCTTTACCTCGAGGACGGCGGCGGCCTCGGGCTTCTCCTGGTGGCCCACGCGCATGGCCCGGCGCACGCGCGCGTCTTCGACGTGGGCGGCCCTGGATTCGACGCGCAGGCTGACGTCCTGGAGCGTCGGCGCGACCTCCCAGATGGCCAGGCGGCTCTTGCCGGGCGGCACCTCGATGGTGGCCATGCGCAGCACCTGGGCCCGATCTTCGAGGAGCGTCACCCGCGTGATGGGCACGCTGATGCGCGTGCGGCTCTCGTCGACGGCGGGGTGGAACAGCACGACGGCGGGCGCAGGAGCCGCGGTCACGGCGGTGGTGGTGGTGGTCATGCTCGTCACGCTCAACGCTCCCGGCGGTTGCCGCCCGCGACTTCTGAATTGGAGAACAGCTTCAACACGTAACGGGCGTTGAGCTTCTGCGTGGCGCCGGCGGCGACCTGCAGCTGCCAGCGGCGACCGCCGACGACGACGGCCTCGCGCTCTTCTTGCGTGTACGGCTCCCAGGCGGGGGTCACGGCGCGCTCGTCGACCTGCACCTCGGCGCCGGCCGCGGGCACCGGGATGCGCTCACGCACCTCGATGTCGATGGTGCGCGACAGGTGGTTGACGATGTCGATGTCGACGTCGTGGATGAGCTCGACCATGGCCACGACGCCTTCGCCTTCGCGCTTCTCGCTGAAGCGGGCGTTGCGCGCGATCTTGATCGACTGCTCGACACCGAGGCCAAGCTTGAGCTCGCCGCGGGCGGGCACTGTCGGCAGCGCTGCCGTGAGCACGTAGTCGCCACCGACGTAGATTTCGGCTGGCCCCGGCAACAGCGGCGCCGACAGCGGGTTCTGGATGACCGCGGTGCGGTAGACGGCCAGCTCTTCGCGGGGCACGGCGACGTAGCGGACGGTGCAGGCGCCTTCGCGATCGCCGAGGGCGACGGAGTGGAAGCCGCCGTCGCCGCCGACCTCGACGACGCCGTCGGCTTCGTAGACGAAGTCGAAGTGCGAGCTGAGGTCGTTCATGTCGACGGTCATCGGCGGCGGCGCGCTGCCAGCGTTCATGGCGTCGTGCTCGGCCTGCAGCACCGCCTGCAACGGGTCGAACGGCGCAGGCCGCGAGAAGCGCTGCAGCGACTCGCTGTAGCTCTGGCGCAGGTCGACCGGCATGAGCTTGCCGCGGCCGGCTTCGGCCGCCGACGGCAGGCGCAGCAGCGGGAAAATCATGGCCTGCACGACCTCGTCGACGGCGTTGGCGCCCCCGAAGCCCTTGGGTGCCGCTCGGGCCAGCGACCGCTGCATCTGCGGCGCGCCACCGCCGGCACTCTTCGAAGCCATCGACATCGCGGCCATCGGCGCTGGCGGCGGCGCGTAGGCACGCTCAGACTCGCTTTCTTCGAAGCCGACGTCGGCCGCCATCATCATCGAGTCGGCAGCGTCGTCGTCATCGTCGACGGCCGCGCCGGCGCCGGTGGGCTCGTCGCGGCTCTCGAGCCGCCGGGCGCTCTTCTTCATTTCCTTTGCGGCCGCGCGCGATCGGGGCGGGTGTGCCGACCTCGCATCGTCAAGCGGGTCGACGAGTGCGTCGACGAGGTCGGCGAGGTCGGCGTCGAGGGCCGGCCGGCGCCAACCGCGGGGCGCCGGCACGAGCGCCTGCACGCGCTGCCGATCGCGGTCGAAGTCACGGAACAGCACCTCGCCGCCGGCGGGGGGCGGGCGAAAGCCCTTCTTGGGTGCCGGCGGCTGGGCCTTGCCGATGCGGATCGACGACAGCTCGGGCAGCTCGGTGAAGCGCAGCGGCAGCGCCGTCGACAGCCGCAGCTTCACGCCGCGCCAGTCTTCGCCGCTCTTCTGGGCGACGTGGGCCCGCAGCTGGATCGACGCCTTGCTCCCGTCGCGCGCCAGCTTCACCTGGTAGGCGGGCGTCCAGCGCGCGCCCGGCACGACGTAGGAGAGCTCGACGACGACGCGGGTGGGCCGTTCGCCGTCGCCGCGCAGCGAGAGCAGCGCCGACTTGGAGAGGTCGGCGAGGTGCACCTGGGACGCCGACGAAGCCGCCGCCGCGCGCTCTTGTTTCTGACGCAGCTCTTGTTCGAGGCGGCGAATCTGGTCAGCGAGGGCCCGGCGTTCCGTGCGCCGGGCCTGGGCGGCGTCGTCGGCAAAGGCTTCGAGCGACAGGCGCATGGCCAGCGGCGCCGGCGGGGGCGCGCGTCCGTCTTCGGCCATCGGGCGCTCGGGGACCGGGATGCCCTGCAAGAGCCCGATCTCGTTGTCGAGCAGGCGCATCAGCTCTTCTTGGTCGCGGATGGCGCGGCCGAGGGCCTCGATCTCTTTCTGCTCGGGCGCCTGCGGCCGCTCACCGCCGCCGCGCACGAACAGCCCGACGCGCACGCCGGCCGCGGTCACCGACGACGTCGACGGCAGCACCTCGAGCACGCGCACCTTGATGGTCGCGTCGAGCAGCGAGAGCGGCAGCCCGGGCAGCTCGACCTCGCCCGGCAACCCGCCGGACAACACGTCGCCTTCGACGACGGCGCGGCGCACGACGGTGGCCCCGCGGCGATAGACCTGCACCGACTCGATGCTCGAAGGGACGACGACAGCGGGCATGGGGACTCCTGCGGGCCCGCAGCGTGGTGCAGAAGCCGATCGGGCCGCAAGCCGGCGGGACGTGATGTCAGCTGCGTCGTGGGTTGCGTCGTGGGCTGCGTCGTCGACGTCGGCGCGGCCTCGTCGTTGATGCCGGTGCGATCGCGGCAGCGAAATGAACAGCGGCCCGTCTGGGCCGCTCTTCGATCGCTCATGGGAGCGCGCGTCAGGTCAGAGCGTGAAGATCAGGTACTGCAGCACTTCGTCTTCGGTGCCGTTCAGGACGTCGACGAAGTCTTCGTTGTCGGGGTTCTGCTCCTGGTGGAATGACGTGAAGATCACCCGGCCGAGGCCGGCGTCGAAGCCGACGGTGACCGGCGTGTTGACGAGGATGTCTTCGACGCCGTCGTGGGCGTAGTGCATGTCGGTCTCGAGGTAGACGGTCACGCCCTCGGCGACCTGCGAGATGATGCTGCCGGCCTGGAACGAGAAGCTGATGTCGAACTGGTCGACGTCGAGGGCGTCGCGCAGGTCGGCGTCGAGCACGCGGGTCGGGTAGGTGCCGCCGACGGCCTGCTGGGCGCCGTCAAAGGTGGTGTCGAGACCAAAGAAGTCGACCTTCTCGGGAAAGACCTGCTCGACGAACTCGTAGGACCAGTCGGAGACGTAGAGGGCGCCGCCCTGCTCGACGTAGCGGCGCAGGCCGGTCTTGGCCGCCGCCGACAGGCCGATGGCCAGCTCGTGATCCTCGGCGCCGCAGTTGATGAAGATGACGTCGTACTGCGAGACGCGCTGCTGGTTGCTGAAGAGGTCGTTGGCCCAGTCGTTGAGATCCTGGGGGAAGGGCTCGATGTCGGGGTCGATGCCGTTTCTCACCAGGGCGTCTTCGATGCGGTCGTAGATGCCTTCGACGACGAGGTAGCGGCGGCCGTCGTCGGGCAGCAGCGGTTGGCAGGTCTGGTCGGCCGTGAGGTTGATGCCGTCGGGCATGACGGTGCGGTCTTGCAACGGCCCGCCGTTTTCGCCGGCGCGCACCTGCCACGAAAACGCGAAGCCGCGGTCGTCGACGACACGGACGGTGATGTTGTCGTCGGGGTCGAGGCTCTGCAGCTCGAAGTGCCCGGCTGCGTCGGTGACGGTGCCGACCTCTTCGACGGAGTCGCCTTCGCCGTCTTGCCAGCTCGCTGTGACCAGCGCGCCGACCAGCGGTGCGCCGGTGGCCTCGGGGTCGCAGAGGTCGCCGGTGATGAAGCCGGTGTTCAACAGCGGCGCGCCGTTGCAGTCG
>JBKJNL010000001.1:0-6242 GCA_046593615.1 Myxococcota bacterium
GTTGCCGTCGGTGCGCTGGACGTAGAGCCCCTCGCCGCTCATGGCCAGATCGCTCGCGCCGTCGAACAGCAGCACGAGGCCGCCGTCGCGCACGATGTAGACCTCGGCCGCGCTGCCAACGACAACGACGACCGCGCGGCTGGAAGCGACCGGCCGACAGAAGTCGGGGCAGGGCACGACCAGGCTGTCGACGCCGCTGTCGAGGTCGATGCGGCGGATTTCGTCGCGGTCACCAAAGGTCGCGTAGACCACGCTCGGCAAGCCAGCGCCGTCGGCGACGAACACCGGCGCTTTCAAGAACCCCTGGCCGCGCGCGAGGGGCGACAGTGGCGCCTCGCAGCCGGCTTCGTCGTCGATGTCCATGGTCTGCAGGCGACACACCGACAGGCAGCCGTCGCAGGTGTCGTCGTCGTCGTCGCAGCTCTCGTCGCTGTCGACCACGCCGTCGCCGCAGCGGGCCGGCAGGCAGTCGCGCCGGCAGGCATCGGCGTCGTCGTCGCTGTTGCGGTCGCCGAGGTCGCACAGCTCGCCGGCGCTGGCGTCAACCACGCCGTCGCCGCAGGCGCCGCCGCATTGTCCGGCGCGGCACACGCCGACTGCCCCGTCGCCGGTGGTGCAGCGATCGCCGTCGCCCGCGGCGACGGCCAGGCGGGCGATCGCGTCGACGTCGACGCAGCCGGTGTCGACGGCCACGCAGCGGGCCTCTGTGGCCAGGCAGACCAGCGCGGCGGGGCAGTCGGCTCCCGTGGCGCAGGCGATGCGCGCGCCGGATGGCACCTCGAGCGTCAGCGGGCAGGCCGTGAGCCCCGCCGTGAGCAGAGCCGCCGTGAGCAGAGCCGCTGTTGCGCGCGGACTATTCGGCGGCACGGCCCACTCCCTCGAAGTCGGTGAAGAAGAAAAGCACGCCCGAGGTGACGGCAGCGACGCCGGCGAGGCCGAAGCCGACCTGCGCGAACCGGGCGGCCGCCTGGGCGCGTCCGTCGCTGTCGACGAGGGCGCGGCCGTCGATCTCGCGGTTGACGCTGTCGGACAACGTGCGTTGGTTCTGCTCGTGGAGCACCAGGGCCAGCGCGCCCGACCCCACGCCGCCGGCCAGCGCCGCGCCAGCGACGACGGTGGCGGTGACAAACCACGGCGGCGACAGCGGCGGCGGGTTGAGGCGGCGGGCGATCTCCTTGTCGACGCCGCGGCGCTCACCGCGGGCCAGCGGTCGCTCTTTCCACAGCTCCTTGACGACGGGGCCGACGGCGGCCAGGAATTCTTCTCCGTCTTTGGCGTCGAAGCGGCGCTCGAAGCTGCGGGCCGCGTCGGGGTGCTTGGCGTCGAGGCGGCGCACCGAGAGCACGTGCTCGTCGCCCACGCGTGACAGACGCGAGATCACGAGCTCGTCGGCGCCGAGGGCGTCGGCGATCTCGGCCAGGCAGCCGCTCTCGTCGCAGCCGGCGAGCTGGCGGTCGGCCTCTTGTTCGATGAGGGCCCGCACCTCATCCATGCTGACGATCGTGGTGCGATCGACCTTGCGCAGCTCGCGCACCAGCGCCGAGGCAAAGATGCGGCCGATGCGCGGCTCGACCCGATCGACTTCGGGCTCCTGCACGGCGATGCGCAGGCGTGGCAGGGCTTCGGCGCTGTCGGCAGGCGGGCCCTCGGCAGCAAAGGCCAGCATCAAGGCGAAGAGCATCGGCCGAGGATGGCCGCGCGCGACCGCCCCGCCAACCGATTTTCCCGGCAGCGAGCCCCGCGACGACGACGCTGGCGTGATCCGGGTGCCGACGCCTTTTCAGGGCCGGTTGCAGCGCCGGCTCGTACGACTCTCGATGTTCTTTGCTGCTGCCCCTGCCGTGACTCGCGTCCCCCGCTCGGTGAGCCGCGCTCTTTCCTGCGTCGGGGCCGGCGCCGTCGTCGTCGGGACGCTGTCGGGTTGCCCGTCGCTCGGCACGCTCTACCGCGACCGCGACGACGTCGAATACACCGGCGACGTCGCCTACCTCGACGACGGCGACCCCCGCCACAAGCTCGACCTCTACGAGCCGCGCGACGCCGCCGACGACGCGCCCGTCGTCGTCTTTGTCCACGGCGGCTACTGGAACGCGCAGGACAAACAGTTCTGGGAATTCGCCACCGGGCTCTACGGCAACGTCGGCGTGGCCCTCGCGCGCGAGGGCGTGCGCGTGGCCAACGTGAACTACCGGCTGTTTCCCGAGGTGAAGCTGCCGGGCATGCTCGACGACGTCGCGGCCGCCGTGGGCTTCGTCGAAGAGCGCTACGACCGCCCGGTGATCCTGATGGGCCATTCAGCGGGCGCGCACCTGGCCGCGGCCACGGCGCTGCTGCCGGGCGGCCCGCAGGTCGACGTCGCCGGCCTCGTCCTCGTCAGCGGCGTCTACGACATCGAAAGCGCCGCCAACCTCGACACCGAAGAGAACCGCGCCGAGATCTTCGAGCCGCTCTTCGGTGAGACCGGCGAAGAGCAGAGCGAAGCCTCGGTGAAGCCGTTCTTTGCCGACGGCGGCCTGCCGGTGCTGTTCGCCGCCGGCACCGACGACTTCCAGTCCGTCGAGCTCGACTTCGGCGACCTGCAGGAGAGCCTCGCCGACGACGACGCGGTCTCGTTTGTCACCGTCGACGGCGCCGACCACGCCGGCACGGTGCTGCAGATCGGTGGCAAAGACGACGTCGTCGCGCCCGCGGTGCTCGGGTTCATCGGCGGCCTTGCCCAGCCCTGAGCAGCCCTGAAGCAGCCCTGAGCAACCTGAGCAGGACCATTGGCGAGCGCCCTTCCAGAGGGCGCCGTGGTGGCCTACGTCGTCGTCATGTCCGTCGACCCGAGCAGCCTCGAAAACCAGATCCTGCGGCGCCGCACGTTCGCCATCATCTCGCACCCCGACGCCGGCAAGACGACGCTCACCGAAAAGTTGCTGCTCTACGGCGGGGCGATCCACCTCGCCGGCACGGTAAAGGCGCGCCGGGCCACGCGCCACGCGACGTCGGACTGGATGGCCATCGAGAAAGAGCGCGGCATCTCGGTGGCGTCGTCGGTGATGCAGTTCGAGCACCAGGGCTGCTTCTTCAACCTGCTCGACACGCCCGGCCACAACGACTTCAGCGAAGACACCTACCGCACGCTGGCCGCCGCCGACTGCGCGGTCATGCTCATCGACGTCGCCAAGGGCGTCGAGCCGCAGACGATCAAGCTGTTCGAGGTCTGCCGGCTGCGCAAGATCCCCATCGTCACCTTTGTCAACAAGATGGACCGCGAAGGCAAGACGCCGCTTGAGCTCATGGAAGAGGTCGAGAACGTGCTCGGCATCCCGTGCTCGCCGCTGACCTGGCCGCTGGGCATGGGCAAGAGCTTCGCCGGCGTCGTCGAACGCGAGACCAAGCGCTTCTTGCGCTTCGAGCGCGTCGAGCGCGGCCAGAGAGAAGCGACCATGAACGTGGTCTCCCTCGATGACCCGACCTTGATCGCCGACGTCGGTGAGCGGGCCATCGCCGACCTCAAGGGCGAGCTCGAGCTGCTCGAAGACGCCGGCAACAAGTTCGACGTCGAGAGCTTCATGGCCCAGAAGGTCACGCCGGTGTTCTTTGGCTCGGCCATGACCAACTTCGGCGTCGAGCCGTTTCTCGATCGCTTTACGCAACTGTGTCCCTCGCCGCTGCCGCGCCAGGTGCGCAGCGTCGACCCGCGCAACGGCAAGCTGGGCGATGTCGTCGCCGTCGAGCCGACGTCGCCGTCGTTCTCGGGCTTCGTCTTCAAGATCCAGGCAAACATGGATCCCAAGCACCGCGACCGCATCGCCTTTGTGCGCATCACCAGCGGGCGCTTCGAGAAGGGCATGACCGTCAAGCAGGTGCGCGTCGGCACCGGCGTCGAAGCCGGCGAAAACATCAAGAAGCTGTCGATCGACCGCCCCATGATCTTCATGGCCCAGGAGCGCACCGCCGTCGAAGAAGCCTTTGGCGGCGACATCATCGGCGTCTGGGACCCGGGCAACCTGCGCATCGGCGACGCCCTCGTCGAAGGCCCGCCCGTCGCCTTTGAAGGCATCCCGAGCTTCTCGCCCGAGCACTTCGTGCGCGTGCGGCTCAAGGATCCGTTGAAGCGCAAGCAGCTCAAGAAGGGCCTCGAGCAGCTGGCCGACGAAGGTGCTGTGCAGCTGTTCCGGGAGCGCGAAGAGCTGTTCGTCGACCCCATCCTCGGCGCCGTCGGCTGGCTGCAGTTCGAGGTCGTGCAGCACCGCCTGAAAAACGAATACGCAGTCGAAGCCCAGCTCGACAAGCTGCCCTACACGCAGGCCCGCTGGATCTTCGGCGACAACGTCGACCTGAAGTCGATCACCCAGACCGGCACCATCCAGTGTCTCCTCGACGTCGAAGAGCGACCGCTGCTCTTGTTCGAGACCGACTGGATGCGGCGTCGCTTCGAAGAGAAGCACCCCGATTGGCGCTTCGTCGCCGCCGTGCAGCCCGGCCGGGCGAAGAGCTGAGCGATGGCCCGCGATCCATTTTTCCAGGTGTGGTCGGATGACCCGCAACACCCGCTGCCGGGCGACCCCAACGCCCCGTCGGTGGCCCAGCAGGAAGCCATGGCCGCCGCCGTCATCGCCGCCCACGCCGCCGGCAGCCGCGGTCCCGACGTCGGCGACGTGTTGAGCGACGTGCCGAGCAGCACCGCGCCGCTCAAGGTCGACGACATGACGGGCATCCAATACCTGCGCAAGCGCGGCGGCCTGCTCGGCGGCTTCGACTACTGCGCCCGCGTTGACATTCCCGGCGTGCTGCCGCGCCTGGTCATCACCCCCTGGTTCGCTTCGCCGACCAGTGACGATCGCCAGGCCGGCGAGGCCGCGCCGTTTCTCGACGGACAATTCATCGCCCGCACCCGGGCCCCCGGCGTCGTGCGCCTGTTCGCGCGCGACGAGGTCGGCCACGTTCTGCGGAAAAAGAGATGCCGCATCGCCCTGCGCCCCGACGCCGATCGCCGCACCGTGCTCGAGCTCGACTGCGCCGTCGGCAACGCCCGCCAATGCCAGCCCGCCGCCGACATCGTTCGCTTGTGCGCGCGCCTGGCGCGCGCCGCCGTCGACAACGGCGTCGTGTTCGCCGAGCAGCTGCCTGACGCGCGCCCGCCCGCCGAGCGCGTCGAGGCCCTGGTCGCGCGCGTCACCGAAGCCGTCAGCTGGGTGAGCGGCCCGGTCGAGCGCGTCGGCGACGGCGTCGAAGCCCGCCTGGCGCTCGAAGAGCAACCCGAGACCCCATCGGTGCTGCGCTTCGACCTCGACGGCCGGGGACAGTGCGCCGTCTACTTCGAGGGCCGTCTGCTCGAACGCAGCGAGCGCGTCACGCGCCTCTCGCCCCAAGAGAGCTTCATCGATCGGCTGCGCGGACTGGTCGACGTCAAGGTCGACGACGCTGCCTTTGATGACGCCTGGTTGATCGAGGGCGAACCCGCCGTCGTCAAACAGCTGGCGATCCACGACTCGCTGATGCTGCGCTTGCGGGCTGTGCACGCCTCGGTCGAGGTCGGGCCCCAGGGCCTGATCGTGCGCGTCCCGGCTGTTGCCGACGGCGACGCCGCCGTCGTCGACGTCGCCGGCGCGGTCTTGACCCTGTGGCGCAACCTGGGGCAATCGGCGCGTGGCTTCGGCGCCGACCAGACCTGACCCGCTGTCACAGTCGCAGTCACGGTCACAGTCAGGCGTAGCGTCGATCGCGGGCCCGGCCGATGAGCCCGAGCCGCAACAGCGAGCACCAGCCGTCGTCGCCGAGCAGCACGCCGTCGACGACGTCGACGCCGGCCACGTCGCAACCGCGCCGCAACCAACGCAATCGCTCGATGTCGGCCAGCAGCGGTGCGGCGGGTCCCGGGCGACGACGCACCAGCAGACCGCGGCGGCATCCGGCCATGAGGATTTCCTGCAGCACGCGGGTGACGTCGTCGGCACTGTCGACGCTGTCGTCGCCGTCGGCGCCAGGGTCGTGCGGGTCGGGCAGCGCCGCCAGGCGCGCCAGGCGACCGCGCACGTCGAGCACCAGCAGCCAGGCGCGCTCGTCGTCGACGAGGCGGGCGCCCGCGGCGGCGGCGGCATCGTTGGGGCCGTTGATGCGTGCCCCCACCGGTGGCGACGACAGCCAGGCCCGGCGCCCGAGCTCGACGGCGGCGAGCAGGCGCGGTCCGCCGTGCAGGTGCAGCAGCGCCGTCCGCGCCCTGGCCCTCCACCCGCGGGCCCGCGAGGCGGCGC
>JBKJNL010000150.1:0-3095 GCA_046593615.1 Myxococcota bacterium
CATGCAGAGCGCGCCGCGGCCCGGCGTCATCGGCCGCCGCCTGCGCCGCGTGGCCACGATCACCGCCCTCGAGCGCGACGTCGACGGCCTCGTCGGCTGGGTGCGGGTGCGCGACGAGCGCAGCGGTGAAGAGCGCGGCTGCCTGCGCAGCGGTCTGCGGCAGTGGTTGGTCATCTGCCCCGGCGACGCGGCCATCGTCGTCACGCCGCGGGTCTGAACGCGCGACGATCGAGCGCCTCGCCGGCGCTCACGATCGTCGGGTGGGGCGGCCGACGCAGCGGAAGCCGACGTCGACGACGGCGCCGTCTTCCCAGGCGCGGGTGAAGCCCTCGCTGGGGACGTTCGGTGTGTTGCGGAACCGGCCGCCGCGCACGACCCAGCCACGCACGTCGTCGGCGTCGGCGTCGGCGTCTCGCGCGCCGTCACTGTCGAGGTCGAGGTTGGCAACGCGGCTGCGGCGGGCCGTTGTCGACGTCCACTCCCACACCGAGCCGATCCCCAGGCGGGCGGCGCCGAGGGCTTCGACCACGCGCTGCCAGATGGCGTCGGTGGGGAGCGCCTTGCCGTAGTGCGCCGCGTACTGCGCGGCCTCGTCGTGGTGAATGTCGGTCACCGGCAGCTCGGCCATGTCGGCCGGCGGGATGGGCCCATCCCACGACGTCAGCGGCGCGCGCCCGGTGGCCAGGCAGAAGCGGGCCCAGGCGCTGTGGGTGACGGGGCCGGCGTCGACGAGGACCTCGGCGCCGTCGATGGCGACGGCCCACATGGCGCACCCGTCGGCGCCCATCCACGGCGCGTCGGTGCCGGGCGGCGTGCGCCCATCCCAGTCCTGCTGCAGCGGGTCGACGTCGCCGTATTCGTCAGCGGTGGTCTCGTCGTCGGCCCCGGGAGCGCCCCGCGCTTCGGCGGCAAAGGGCGCATTGCCACCAAACATCGCCAGCGTCGGCGCCGGCGCGGCGCGGGCGTCGTCGGCGGGCAGCGCGGCCCGCAGCGCCGGGAGATCGAGCAGTGCTGTCTGTTCGCGGCGATCGTCGCCGCGCTGCATCTCGGCGGGCAACAGCGCGCGCACAAAGGCGGCGACGACGGCGGGCGATGCCGGACCGACGCGGCCGGCGGCGTCGTCGACGGCGGCGAGGACGCTGCCCCAGTCGTCGAAGCGCTCGGCGGCCTCGCGGCGCGTGAGGCGCTCGACGAGCTGCAGCACCGGCGCCGGCACGTCGGCTCGACGCGCCGCCAACGACGGCACGGCCCGGTGGGCCATGGCCTGCAGCATGGCGACGGGGCTCGTGTTGCGGGCGTCTTCGAAGGGGTGCTCGGCCGCCAACAGCTCGAACAGCAGCACACCGGCGCTGAACATCGGGGCCCGCTCGTCGACGGGGCGCCCGTGCAGCACCTCGGGCGACAGGTAGTTGAAGATGCCGGGCGCGTGGGGCGGAGGCGTGTCTCGGAGCAGCGGCATCCACGCCGGGTGCGGATCGAGGAGCGAGCGGAGGACGCCGTCGCCGCCGATGAAGACGTCCTTGACGTCAAAGTTGGTGCGGTGCTCGGGGGCCACGGCCGCCAGCGTCGCCAGCGGCACACAGACACCGCGAAACAACGCCAGCGCCGTGGGCACGGGCATGAACGAGCCCCGTTGCTGGCGCATCGCCACCAGCAGATCGGCGAGCGTGACGTCGCCGGCGTGCTCTTCGACGAAGCCGTTGAGCACGCCGTCGGCGCTCACGAGGCCGCCGAGCAACCGCGGCACGTGCTGGCCGTTGAGCAAAACACGCAGGCGCAACCGGGCCAGCCAGAATCGGCGGCCGTCGGCGTCGAGGCCGGTCCAGGGCGCAGGACCCTGGCGGACGACGACGGGCACGGGGCCGTCGACGCTGGCGCGGGCGCCGACGGCCAGCTGCTCGAAGCGATTCGGGAGCTCTTCGACGATGACGACGTCGCCGACCACCCGCAGCGGCTCGACCTTCATGGAACCTCGCTCAAGGTCTGCCACACAAACCCGCGCGGTCGGCTCGGCCAGCCCACAGACGACGACGCCATCAGGCGGGAATCGCCATCACGTTGGAGATCTCGAGCAGGCTCGACGTCGACGCTGGCGGCAGGGCGCCGAGCTCTTTCTCGGGGTCGGCAAAGATGCGGTTCAAGGTCTTGCTCATCTTTGCGGCGTGCATGCCGTCGAGGACGCGGTGGTCGAAGCTGGCGCAGACCTTCAGCATCTTTGCGACGACGGGCTTGCCGTTCTCGGCGATGACCTCGTCTTTCAGGGCGCCGAGCGCGATGAGCAGGGGCACCTTGGAGTAGGGCACCAGCGGGACGTAGGCCTCTTCGAGGCCCAGGGTGCCGATGTTGGTGATCATGACCGAACCGAAGGGATCTTTCGGCAGGCCGAAGCGCGACATGTCGATGTTCAGTGTGTAGAGAACAAACGACATGACATCGAGAACAGTGCCCAGCAAAAACGAGGGAATGGTCTTGAACATGCCGCGGCTCTGCTCGAGCGACTTGTCTTTGCGGGCCCGCACCAGGTCGACCTTGGCGCTGAATTCGTCGACGATCTCGACGATGCTCTTTTTGTGTGTGTCAAAGACCGTGGCCCCCGAGAGGTCGATCTCGCCGGTGTCGGGGTCTTCCATCGACACCTGAAAAAACACGCCGATGTCTTCGCGCAGATAGATCTTGTTGAAGCGCAAGATGGCGTTGGCATCCGGCATCTCTGACAGCACCAGCCCGACGCAACGAGCCATCACATGGGAGAGCGTGATGCGCTTGCCGGTGCGCTGCTTCAAGGCCTCGATGTAGGCCACCATCTTGTCGGCCCGCAGCGAGAGCTGGCCGTAGACCGTCGGATCCTTGGTCGTCTTCCACGTGCCGATCGCGATGCGGCGGAACGACGACAGGTTGGTCTTCTCGTGCAGTCGGAGGTGGGCCATGGGCGCCAGCATTCCCCAGAATCCCGGGGCGGTGTCAGCCGTCTACGCAGGTATGCTCTGCTTCATGCGCTCTTCTGGTCCACGTTTCGCAGGGGTCCCCGCTTCGGCACGGGTCCCCCGCTCCTGGGCCGCTCGGGCCCAGGAGCGCGGAACCCGGGCCCGAGCGGC
>JBKJNL010000152.1:0-4231 GCA_046593615.1 Myxococcota bacterium
GATCGCAGCTTCTTGAAGTATGCCCACGTCGGCGTCGTTGGCGTCGACGACGTCGAGGTCGACCCGGCCGCGGCCGTCGACTTCGAAGACCTGTCGACATCGACGCCGTATCGCGCCACCTCGCGCGTGGTCGACGGGGTTGAGTTGGGGCTCGGCGCCCGGCTCCTGGTGCAGGCCAATGTGCTGCAGGACCGCGCCAATGGGCTTGGCGGTGAGACCGCTCCGGAGCAGGAACAGGCGCAGCAGGCCTTGCGGCGCCAGATCGATCTCATCGAGATCACGCGCTCTGTCGTCGCCAGGTCTGAGGCAGCGGGCTTCACTGGCCCCATTCGCTAGCGCCGCTCGCGAGGCGTCGACGTGGGCATACTTCAAGAAGCTGCGATCGGAGTAGCCGCTGTAGAGCAACGACACGCCGTAGATGAGCGCGCGAATGCGCAGGTTGAAGCCGATGGCCGGATCGATCCGCTCGCCGGGCACGGTGCTCGTGAGGTCGGTGAAGTCGCGAAAGCGGATGCGTTCGCCGTCAAAAGCCGGAGCGAGCCGGGCGGCGTCGCCAGCGATGATCGAGCCGAGCACGTCGACGAGCTGATCGGGGTACTCGTTGTAGAAGTTCACGGTCCACAGCTCCTGCTGGTCCCAGGTCTCACGGCCGGGGAAGTCAAAGAAGCTGGGATCAAGCAACGCTTCGAGGGCCAGCTCCTTGTCGACCGCGCTGCCGATGTTGCGGAGGATCAGGCCGCCGTCGAGCACGGCCACGCTCTCGTAGACGCGGCCCTGCGGAAACTTCAGCGACACCACGATCTCGCTCTCGGGCACCGGCTCGCTGTGTGAGATGGGCTGCTTGTAGGTCATCAACATCGGCTTGCCGTCGGGCTGCTGGAGGCGCTCGTAGTCACCTGGCTGCGGCGTCGCGATCAGCTCGGTCAAGAACGAAAAGCTCAGCTCCGAGGCCTTTTGCATCGGCTCCAGGAAGTCGGGGTCGCTGTAGGCGCTGGCGTCGTTGGCGTCGTAGTCGGAGTGGGTGTGGATGAGCCAGTCGTTCCAGCGCTTGAGCGGTTGGAACACGCGGCTGGACATGTTGCGGACATAACTCTGCGGCTCGAACACCAGGCGCCCGCGGCGGAAGCTGTTGAGCGGGTAGTAGGCCTTGAACCAGTTGATGAGGCTCGAGGTCACTTCGTAGGGATCGGCGCCGTGGTCGTAGGGGAGGCAGTAGGGCATCGAGCCCACGAGGTCGTCGGCGCAGGTCAGGTACGGAACCATGAAGCGGCCTTCGTCGTCTGTGGTGCTGGTCAGGCGTCGGCTCGAGATGTAGCGGCGCGCGCCGAGGTCACCGAGCACCTGCGGGTAGCGCGAGTAGTGGGTGCTGCTGACGTGGATGCCGCGCGGATCATCGTCGTCGGGGACGAGCACCAGCGGCACATGGGCGATCTGATCGCGGCCGTGCATCGCCTTTAACAGGCGCGCGGCCTCGGGCTGGTCGGCGAGGGTCTCGTCGGTAAAGACCTCGACGAGGCCGCCGTACAAGGCGTGGATGGCGGCGTCGTCGAAGCGGCCCAGCCCCTTGGTAAAGGCGTTGGCCGACGGGTGGTAGTCCATGATGCTCGTGTAGGCGTAGTCCTCGAGGTTGGCGCTTTGCTCTTCAGCGCTGAGCGGACACGAGTAGCGCGGGCCGGTGCAATCGCTGCGGTGGTTCACCCAATACGCGTCCGGGTAGTTGAGGGCGTCGTAGGAGGCCGCGAAGTTGTGCTTGAGGCCAAACACGTGCCCGAGCTCGTGCATGATCACGAGGCGCGCGAAGCGACGGCGGATCTCTTCGTAGATGATCTCGGGGGTCTCGCTGCCGAAGTCGACGACGAGGTCGTTGAGGTCGGGGTCGATGGGCAGGTCGAGGTCGCCGCCGATCTCGGCGACGCGCACGGCGATGTCTTGGCGGTCGGCGCCGCGCTGCGCGAACGACGTGCGCAGCGGTGAGGCGCGGTCGACGACGTCTTGCGAGAGCCCGTTCGAGGGCATGAGGCCCTCCATCAGCAAGGCTTCGTTGTCGATGGCGAGGGCCTCGAGGTCGGTGCCGATGAAGGGCGACAGCGCGCTCTCGCGGTACAGGGCCAGCGAGGGCGCAGCTCGCTCGCGCACGGGGACCGGACGCGCACGCACCACCGGAGAGCGGTCGTTGCCGCCGTCGCCCGCGTCGAAGCCGGCGTAGTCGACGACGAGGTCGCTGGCGTCGTCGACACCGGGGTCGGCGAAGCGGTTGGCAAAGGGATTGCGGCTGTAGGCCAGCAGCTCGTCGGCCAGCGGGTCGAGGTAGCTGCCGTCGGCGATCTCATCCGGCGTGAGGCGCCCGGTGGCCATCAGCACCGCGTCACGCGCAAAGGCCGCGCTCTGGTCGATGCCCTGGCCGTAGATCTTGGCGCTGGCGGCGACGGTCTCGCCGGTGGCCAGGTCGGGCGTCCACCAGGCGAAGCCGATGGGCTTGCTGATGCTCGGCTGGGTCACCCAATAGAGCATGTTGTGGCGGAGGTCGCCGAGGCGGACCCTGGTGCCGACGGGGCCGCACACGGCGTCGTCGCCCTTCTGCACGGGGTCGTGGGCGCACAGGGCGATGACCCGCGCTGGCCGTTCGGCGCTCTCGTCGCAGGCGTCTTCGTCGCCGCCGTCTTTGACGCATTCGGCGGCGCGGGCGTCGTGGAGCGTGTCGGCAAAGACGTCGTTCCAGGCGTCGATGGCCGACTGGGCTTCGGGGATCAGCTCCGCCGGAAACGCGTCGTTGAGGTGGAAGACGACGGGCTTCACCACGCGCTCCGCGAGGGGCAGCGGCTGGCCGTTCTCAGACGAGCGCTCCCACAGGTGGAAGCGGCTCATGAGGCGCTCGTTGCCGCGCTGGGTCAGGCCGTAGTCCTCGTCGTAGTGGAAGCGGCCGATGCGAAAGAAGCGGTCGAACCAACCGGGCGGCATGTCTGGCGACGTCGAGCTCACCTTTTCGTAGTCGTTGTCGACCGGCACCCGGCGCAACGAGGTGCGAAAGGCGATGTCCATGCTGCTGCAGTTGAGGGCGTCGACAAAGGCGGTGTCGAGGGAGCCGCCGGGTCCGCAGGCGCCGCGGCCGCCGGTGGTCAGCTTGGCTTCTTCCGACGGAGCCACGACGACGTGGGTCGTGAAGTCGATGTAGTCGCGCGAGAAGACCGGCGCGTCTTTGTCGCCGGGCTCCATCACCCAAAAGGCCGGCCCGGCCACGTCGACCTCGCTCAAGCTGAAGCGCAGCGTGCCGGACTGCTCGTGGCCCCAGTCGACGACGACGTGGGTGCGGTCGTACCAGGGCTTGTTGGGGGCCTCGATCTGTTGGCCGGCGACGACGTCGACCTGGCGCAGGATCGGCCAGATGAACGACGGCACGCTGTCGGGCTCGGTGTAGACGTCGGGGTCGCTGCCCTCGAGGACGTCGACGGAGCGGTAGGCGATGAGGAAGTGCTCTTCGACGCGGAAGTGGATGCGGTCGCTGTAGTCGCTGTCGCCGACGTAGGTGAAGCCGGCGGTGAACGGCGCCTGGGTCACGGTGCGCTGGACCCACCACTCGCCGTCTTCGAAGAGGGCCTTGTCGAGGACCCAGGCGGGCAACGGGTCGGGATCGCCGGCGGGGTTCGGCTCGAGGCAGCCGGCTCCGGCGGCGGCGACAAAGGCAACAAGCAACGCCGGGACAAGGGCAACACGATGGCGCATGGCACGCTCCAGCTTCCGAGCAGACCCTTGATTGTAGGCTTTCCAGAGCGCCCCGACACGGATCGGCCTCCACCGTCTCGAGGCGTTCGGGCGCGTCCCACCGACGCGACACCTGCCCCGACGAGTCGGTTCAGCGTCGTGTCGTCAGGGAGACCGCGGGCTCACAGATCGATGACGACCAGGGTCAGGTCGTCGTCGCGTTCGGTGCCTTCGGCGAAGTCGGTGGCGTCTTTGAGGAGCCCGTCGGCGGTGGCGACGACGTCGAGGTCGCCGCGGGCTTCGATGCCCTTGCGGAAGCGGCGGTCGCCGAAGGGTTTGTCCTTGGGTCCGGGCCACTCGACGATGCCGTCGGTGTAGAGCACCAGCCGGTCGCCGTTTTCGTAGGGCACGACCTGCTCGCTGTAGGGCGACCCGGTGGCCTCGCCGAGGCGGGCTCCGCGAGCGACGAGGGCGGTGGCGGCTTTCTTGGCCCGCGACCACACATAGGGCGGGTTGTGGCCGGCGCTCGAGA
>JBKJNL010000561.1:0-7818 GCA_046593615.1 Myxococcota bacterium
GCGCCGTTCTGTTCGCCGCGGCCGGCAAACGCCAGCGCAAGCGCGCGGTGCGCCGGCTGCTCGGCTTTTCTGACGACGACAAAGCCGCGATCCGCGCCACCCTGCGCACCCCCATCGTGGCCGCGGTGCGGGCCTGGTGCGGCGGCCCCGCCGTCGACGAAGCCGTCGGCTGTCGTCTGCCTGAGCGCCGCATGGCCCGACGCGTTGCAGGCATTTCGCCCTGAGCTGGTGAGCCACCGTTCGATTCGGTGGCCGCCGGGCGTCACGATTCGATCCGCTTGCGGTCGAGTTTGCGAGTTTGTCCAACGCACCCCGTAGCTTGGTCGCAGGGGCGGAAAGGCAAACCGATGTTGACCACTGGAGGGCTGCGACCAACGGGGATGAACGCGTTCACGATGCGCGTGTTTGATGTGCTCGAGCATTTCGTCGTCTCGCCGTGGAACGTGCTCAAGGTCGAGTGCGGGTGGCGCGGCGTCGATCCCCTCAACCTCGACGAGAAGCTGCTCGAATCGCTGCTGCCGAAGATCAAGGCCCACGTCGCCCGCATGACCGACGACGACAACGCCGTCGAGCTCGACAGCGACCTGCGCCGCCTGGTCTCGCCGATGACACCGTCACGCGCCGTGGCCCTGGTCGACTTCGACTTCTGAAGCGCTCTCTCGTCAAGCGCTGATGGTCGGCAGCTTCGCCGTCGTCGTCGGCGACCGCAGCTGTTCGAGCATCCAGCTGGCAACGTCAGCACGCGAGATCGCGGCCTTCATCGGGAAGCCATCGATGATGCGCACCTGACCGGTGGCCGGTCCGTCGGTGAGGCGGGTCGGGCGCGGGCAGCACCAATCGAGGCCGCTCTGGCGGCCGGCGTTGTCAAAGACGCGCCCCATCACCGCAAGGTCGCGGTAGGCGATGCCGATCTTCGACGTCGCAACCAGGAACTTCATGAGGGTGTTCATCTGTGGGGCGCTGTCGCCGACGCCGGCGGCGCTGACGGCGATCACCCGCGGCACGCCATGCTTCTTCATCGCCGCCACCAACGACGACGCCGTCGACGAATTGAAGTCGGGCGGCGACACCAACGGGCTCCACGGGTTGGTCGGGCTCTTTCGCTTGAGGCCCAGCGACGACAGCACCGCGTCGTGGCCGCCGACGTGATCGTCGAAGCAGCCGGCGCGCAAGACATCGTCGACGATGACGCGGGCGGCGCCGGCGTGGGCGGGGTCGAGGGGCGTGCGCGTCAACGCCGTGACCGCGTGGCCCTGCTCAAGCGCGAGGCGCAGCACGTGTCGACCAACGCCACCCGAGGCTCCGAGCACGAGGACTCTCATGGCGTTGGTGTAGCGCTGATGCCGACCACGACGTCGGTTCACGTCAGCGGGATTTCGCCACAGCGGCGCCCCGTCGCGGCCGGAGGAGGCGCGGCTGCGGCCGGCACCGCGGCCGGGACGCGAGCTACTCCTCGGTCGCGGTCTCGCGCGGCGCGCGTCCCTTGAGAGCTTCGAGCAGCGCCGCAAAGGCCTCATCGCGGACCTGCCGCATGCCCTGCTGCACCAGGCGACTGACCTGTGCTTTGTCGCGGCACAAGAACGTCGCCACCTCGGTCACCGTGCGATCGGCGTTGCGCACGGCGCTGGTGGCAAACAGGCGGCGGGCCATCACCAGCTCCTGCTGACGTTGCTTGCTCGTGAGATCGTCGACAGAGACGTTCATCAGCAGCGACACGCGCCGGGCCAGCGTGGCCAGCGCCGGACGACGACGGCCGCGCCATTCGACGCCGGCTTCGGCGAGGACGCCCTCGGCGAAGCGTTGGTCGCCACCGACGCCGCCGAGGACTTCTTTGATCGGCAGCTCGTCTTTTTCGAGGGCTGCGGCTTCGACGAAGCGGGCAAAGGCGCGCTGGGCCACCGGCAGGGTCGGTCCCCAGGAGCCGATGACGGCCATCGTGTCGACGAGGTCACCCCATTCGTCGGAGCGCACGTAGGCCCGGTGGCTCGACCACGGGTAGGTGTCGGGGCGACGCACGCGGCCGCTGCGCACCGGCCACAGGTGCACCCAGCGGATGGCGTCGACGACGCGCTCGTCGGGGATGACCAGGGAACGGAAGCGCCCTTCGAACAGGTGGCCGGTGCGCTTGGTGCGCGCGTTCACGCGACGAACGTGGCTCGTGTGCAGGCGCTGAACGATCTGCGCCAACGGCAGCCGCAACGGCGTCACCACCAGGCGGACCTCGTTCTTCATCAAGCACCACGCCGACACGCGCACGTGGCCCTCGCGCACCAGCTCGCGCAGCGCGTGGAGGTAGCCGTCGAAGTCGCCGTCGTCGAAAAAGACGCGGCCGCCGTTGTTGCCGCGAGCGACGACGACGTGGGGTCGTCCGACGAGCGCGATGCGGCGGGTGCGGGGCATAGCTGAGCCTACTGCGAGTCGAAGAGCGCGGGCGCGGCCCGCACGACGAGGGCCACGCCTGCGAGGACCAACAGCACGCAGACGGCGATGCGGAACGTCCGTTGGGGGACGTGCTCGTGGAGCAGGTTGCCGACGATGAAACCGAGCACGAGCGGGATGCCCAGCACGGCGCTCTGCTGCAGCTGCACCACACCGAGCTTGCCGTCGACGACCCAGGTGACGACGAGGATCACCGACAACAGCAGCCACAGCAGCGAGAGCGTCGCCCGCATGCGAGCCTTTTCGGGCACCACGCGCGTCGCCACCCAGACGACCGGCGGCCCACTGGTGCCGAACAAGCCGTGCACGACGCCCGCGCCGAACAACACCGACACCGTCGTTGGCAACGACAGCGGCGCCGGCACCTGGCCGCGCAGGGTGCTCTGCAGCTCAAAGGCGGCGAGCAGGGCGATGGCCGCGCCGACGCCGACGAGCAGGGTCTGGGGCGCGCCGAGGTGGAAGAGCCAGCGGCCGATGAGCACGCCGGGCACCATGGCTGGCAGCGCTTTCACACAGACGAAGCGGACGTCGATGTGCTCGCGGCCACGGACCACGAGGATCAGGGACAGCACCAGCGAGAGGGGCTGGAAGACCGGGAACAGCTGATCGAGCGGCAGCAGGTGGCCACCGAGCGACACCGTTACGAGCGCGCTGCCGAAGCCGACGGCGCTCTCGACGAGGAAAGCGAGGAACAGCACGACGCCAAAGCTGATGGGGACGTCCACTGCTGACCCGTACCTCTCAGGCGCTCGACACTCCACGGGTTCCTTCGTCGTCTGCGTCTCTCGTGGAGCCTCGTCACCGACCATGCTAACCAGCGGCCATGGCGAGCGTGCTCATCGTCGACGACAACGAGACCCTTCGCGAGGGCGCCGCCTCGGTGGTCCGCAAGATGGGCCACACCACGCTGCTGGCCGACAAGGCCGCCGACGGCGTCTCCCTCTTCGAGAAGACCCAGCCCGACATGGTGCTGACCGACCTCAAGATGGAAGGCGACGACGGCCTGGCCCTGCTCAGACGCGTCAAGGACGTCGACAAAGACGCCGTCGTCATCATCATGACCGGCTTCGGCACCGTCACCACCGCCGTCGAAGCCATGAAGGCCGGGGCCTTTGACTTCATCGAGAAGCCGTTCTCGCCCGATGTGCTGCGGGCCAAGGTCCAGGCCGCGCTCTCGGTGCGCGACGAGCGCCGCAGGTTCGAGCGCGCCCTCGGCCTCGCCGACGCCGCCCAGGTCGACGCCGCCGAGCGCTTCAGCGAGCTCGCTCCCACGCCGACGCCGCCCGCGGGGACGATGACGTCGTCGACGACGAAGCCGACGTTTCCGGTGCGACGCGTGAAAGGGATCATCGGCAAGAGCGCCGCCATGCAGGCCGTGTTCAAAGCCATTGAAAAGGTCGCCGCCACCGAGGCCACCATCTTCATCCACGGCGAGAGTGGCACCGGCAAAGAGCTGGTGGCCCGGGCCATCCACGACCTGTCGTCGCGCCGCGATCAGCCCTTCGTCGGCGTCAACTGCGCAGCCATTCCCCCGACGCTCCTCGAGAGCGAGCTGTTCGGCCACGAGAAGGGCGCCTTTACCGGCGCCGTGAAACGCAAGCTCGGCCGCTTCGAGCTGGCCCACGGCGGCACCCTGTTCCTCGACGAGATCGGCGACGTGCCCCTCGAGATGCAGGCCAAGCTCTTGCGCGCGCTGCAGGAGAAGCAGATCGAGCGCGTCGGCGGCGAGGCCCCCGTCAACGTCGACAGCCGAATCCTGTCGGCCACGCACCGCGACATCAACAAGATGGTGAAAGAGGGCAGCTTCCGTGAGGATTTGCTGTATCGGCTCCACATCATCCCGGTGGAGCTGCCCTCGCTGCGCGAGCGGCCCGACGACATCCCGCTGCTGGTCGATCACTTCATGCAGAAGCTCGGGCCGCGGACCAACCCGGCGATCAAAGACGTCGACGCCTCGTGTCTCGCCGCGCTGAAGAACTACCGCTGGCCCGGCAACGTCCGCGAGCTCGAGAATGTCATCGAGCAGTCTCTCGTCTTTGCCGAGGGCACCGTCCTGACCGCCGACGACCTGCCCGCCCTGCTCGGCGCTCTGCGGCCGTCGTCGGCGGCGCCCCTCGAGCAGCTGCCGCCCGAGGGCGATCCGCGCACCCTCGACGAGATCCTCGAAGGCCTGGAAAAGGCCCTGATCCTGCGCGCCTATGCCGCCGCCGCGGGCACAAAGACCGAGACCGCCCGCCGCCTGGGCATCAAGACCAGCGCGCTTTATTATAAACTGCAAAAGTACAAGATCGAATAGTGATCTTGTAGCAGCCCGCCGAGCAGCCGACCTACGGCAGGGCCACGAGCACACCGACGCCCGGCACCGGGCCGTTCTTGCCGACGATGACCGCGGGCCCCGCCTGCAGGGGCCACAGCTGGTCGGCGATGCCGGGCGCGAACGAGGCGCCGACGACGCCAGCGGCGGCGCCAACGACGGTGGTGGTGGCCATGGTGCCGTAGCCGAGCAGCGGCGTCGGCGCGTTCAAGCCATAGGCGAGAGCGGCGCCGCCCAGCAGGCCGACGACGGCGCCGACGTCGACCAACAAGATCGAGGTCCGCGTGAGCCCGAGCGCCGGGGCCGCCAGCAGACCGCCGACGAGGCCGGCGTGGACGCCGACGCCGGTGACGACGACGGCGATCTGCGCCTGCGGGGTGCTGAAGCCGGCCTTGCTGTAGTCGCTGGCGGCCAGGAGCAGCGCCGCCGTGGTGCCGCCGACGAAACCGAAGCTCAGCGCCAACGAGGGAGCCGACGGGTCGACGTCGACGAGGGCGGCGATGCCGGCGGCCACGCCGACAGTGGCCGCCATGGCCGCGAGCGCTGCGGCGCCGACGGCCGCGGTGGGAATCCCGGGCGTGCCGTTTTGCTGCAGGGTGGGCAGCAGGATCGCGACGTTGACGGCTTCGTAGTTGGCGACGATGAGCGCCGCGCGCAGCAGGTGCACGTCGCCAGGGCTGAGGTGCTCGTCGAGGACC
This sequence comes from Myxococcota bacterium, assembly GCA_046593615.1. Classification (GTDB taxonomy): domain Bacteria; phylum Myxococcota; class UBA727; order UBA727; family VGSZ01; genus VGSZ01. The sequence continues at coordinate 5,452 of JBKJNL010000561.1, forward strand.
AGCAGGGCCGTCAGCGCTGCGCCGCCGCCCGCGACCGCGCCCAACAGGGGGAACGTCAGCAGGATCTGACTCGAAGAGCCGGTGCTCGCCACCAGCGCCGCCAGCGTCGAGCCGGCGACGACGCCATCGACGAGCCCGAGCCCGACGACCTCGGCGCGGCCCGACCAGGCGAAGTCGCCGAGGTCGAAGCTGCTGGCCGGTTTGCGCTGCTGCTCGACGACCGAGCCTCCGAGGTCGGGGTGGCGCAGACGCACGTTGCCGATGACGTCGGCGAGGGCGGCGGCGAGGGCGGCGTCGTCGGCGTCGCTGCGGCCGGCGGCGCGGAAGCACCCGGTGGCGACGTCGATGGTGCCTCGGTCGACGAGCGCACGGCACTCCCGCTGCCACCCGCTGGCCGACGTCACCGGCGTCGGTGCTGGCGTCGCTGCTGGTGCCGGCGTCGGTGCTGGCGGGTCTTGGGCCGCGAGCAGGGCGAGGAAAACGATCACCATCGCGCCAGCCGCACCGTCACGCCCGGGGCCAGGCCGCCGTCGTGGGTCTGGAAGAACGCCGGCCCAAAGGCCAGCGGCGCCGGCGGTGGGAACGCGTCGCGGGTGGCGTCGTCGACGACGACCGCGCCGGCGATGCCGAGGCCGAGGCCGCCGACGACGGCGGCGCCGAACACCGGCAAGAACACGCGGCCATCGCCGACGGCGGTGGCGACGATAAAGGCGCCGGCAGCGCCGCCGATGACGCCGAGAACGCCGCCGACGTCGACGAGCCAGGTCGACACGCGGTGCAGCTGGAACAGCGGGTGCAGCGCGAGGACCGCGCCCCACGGCAAGACGCAGCCGCCCCCGACGATCATGAGGGCCGTGGCGAAATCCGTGGGCTGGCCAAAGGTGGCGACCATGCCCAGCGTCGTCGCCGTCAGCACGCCGCCCCAGAAGAAGCCGCTGTTGGCGAGGGAGGCGTCGGCGGCGCTGACGTCGAGGAACGGTCCCCAGCCGGCGCCGGCGGTCAGGCCGAGCACGCCGCCCGCCAACGTCGTGAAAAAGCGCATGGGGGCGGCGTGGACGTCGTTTTCGCCAGCGAACACCGCCAGCTGCAACGTGAAGCCGAGGGCGGTGCCGGCCCACGTGGTCGACGCGGCAAAGGCGACGTCGTCGGCCGAGGCTCCCGACAGCTCCACCGCGCCGATGCCGGCGAGCGCGCCGGCGACGACGCCAAGGGCCGGCGCCGTCAGCAACAACGGAAACGCATCGCGCTCGCTGGTGCGCGTCGCCGCCAGCACGCCAGCCGTGCCGAGGAACCCCGCCAGACCGCCCCAGGCGGCGCCGTGGATGCCGGCCTCGAGGTGGCCATCGAGCGCGAAGCGCGCGGCTCGGTCTGTGGCCGCGGGCGGCTCGCGCACCGGCGCGGGTCGGGTGGGCGCGAGGTGCCGTTGCAGCCGCTGCAACACGAGCAGCGCCGCTTGCGCGTCGGCGCGGTCGACGCCGTCGACCGCGCCGCCATCAACGAGGTCCTGCAGGCAGCGACGGCCGCCGTCGAGGTCGAGGTCGGCGAGGTCGAGGCAACCCTGCACCTGCGGCGACAGCGCGCGCGGCCTGACATCGACATCGTCATCGTCATCGTCATCGACGCTCTCGAGGTCGGCTTCGAAGCCCACCGGATCGAGCGATGGGTCCTGGCTGGCGAGCAGCGCGACCAGCACCACGATCACAGCGGCGCGCCCCCGAAGTCGCAGACGTCGGCGGTGCGAAAGGCCACCGAGGTCACCGGCCCGAGACCGTCGACCAGCGGCGCGATGCTGATGCCGGCCGTCGACACCGCGTAGACCCAGGGCCCGAGCTCGGGATCGTTCATCAAGATGCTGCGACGCACCGACCCGCACGGGGCGTCGGCGGCGCGAAAGCTCTCGAGGGATTCGACGTACAGCGGCAGCTGATCGAGCAGGCCGCGCAACGAGAATCCGCCGTCGACGTCGACGTTGAAGACCACCAGCGCGCTCTGGTCGACGACGTCGTTGTCGAGGTGCTGGTACGGCAAAGCCAGGGTCTTCAGCTCGGGAAAATAGGTAAACGCGTGGCGCTCGACGAGGGCCTCGCTGCCGCTGTTCTCGTCGCCGAAGCGCGTGCGGTGCAGGAGCGCCGGCGCATCGAGATCGGTGACGTCGAAGATCGACAGCTGCAGTCCGGCGAAGCCGCCGTCGTCGTCGACGTCGACACCGACGGTCAGCAGGTGATCTTCGTCGAGCGGGTGGATGTACGCCGAGTAGCCGTCGACCTCGAGCTCACCGCGCAGCCGCGGCTCCTTCGGGTCGGCGAGGTCGATGACGAACAGCGGGTCCGTGAACGGGATGCGCGGCAGGCCCGTGACGAAGTCGAT
>JBKJNL010000317.1:0-2744 GCA_046593615.1 Myxococcota bacterium
GCCCACGGCGAGGCCGACGGCGACGTCTTTTCCAGCTCCGACGGCGACCCGGATCATCACGGGCACGTCGACGGGCACGACCCCAGGCACGTCGATGGGCACGACGAAGACGCCACGCGAGACGAGATGATGCTGCCGGGCCTGCAGCTGGCTGCGCGGTTGGCTGCCGCGCCGGCGACCACAGACGGCGACGCCGCCAACGACACCGACCGCCAGCTGCGCCGTCCCCCTGGCAAGACCTGACGTCGCGACCGCGCTCGACCTGCCGACCATCCAGAAAAATCAGCCCGCCGAAGCGGGCTGAGCTCGTCGTCAGCGAGGTCGCACAAGCACTCAGACGGGATCGATCAACCCCACCAGGGTGCGAACGCCGAAGCCCGCGCCGCCGCGCGGCGTGTAGTCGCCGTCTTTTTCCGACGACGCCGGACCGGCGATGTCGAGGTGGGCCCAGGTGGCGCGGCCGTCGACGAACTGTTTCAGGAACAGCGCCGCGGTGATGGCGCCTCCGTACCGCAGGCCGGTGTTCTTCATGTCGGCGATGGGGCTCTTGAGCTGGCCGAACAGGTCGTCGTTGAGGGGCAGCCGCCAGAAGTCTTCGCCGTTGCGCTTGCCGATGCGCTTGATGTCTTCGGCGAGGGCGTCGTCGTCGGTGAAGACGCCGGCGCACGACGGCCCGAGGGCCACCATGCAGGCGCCGGTGAGCGTGGCCAGGTCGATGAGCAGGTCGGGCTTCTGTTCGGTCAGGGCGAGGTCGATGCAGTCGCCGAGCACGAGGCGGCCTTCGGCGTCGGTGTTGTTGATCTCGACCGTGAGGCCCTTGCGCGACGTGAGGATGTCGCCGGGGTGGTAGGCGTTGCCGCCGATGCCGTTCTCGACGCAGCCGAGGTAGCCGGTGACGGCGACGTCGGGCTTGATGCGCGCGATGGCAATCATGGCGCCGAGCACCGCGGCGGCGCCGGACATGTCGACCTTCATGTCGAGCATGCCGTCGGCCGGCTTGATGTCGAGACCGCCGCAGTCGAACGTCAGGACTTTGCCGACGAGCACGACGTGCTTGGTGGCCTTTTTGGCGCCCTTGGCCCCTTTGGTGTCTTTGCCGGCGACCTTGCCGATCGTGTTGCCAGCAGGCCGGTACTCGAGGCGCACCACGCGCGGCGGCGTGTACGGCGACGCCGCCTTTGACACCGACAACAACATGCCCATGCGCTCTTTGGCGATGGCTTTTTCGTCGAGCACCACGACCTTGAAGCCGGCGGCGCGACCGGCCTCGACGGAGCGGCGGGCGAATTCGACGGGGGTCAGCGTTCCGGCGGGCTCGTTGACGAGGTCGCGGGCCATGAACACACCCTCGGCGACGGCGCGGGCCCGGGCCAGGGCGTCGTCGACCTTGACGCGGCTGCTGAGCGAAATCTCAAGCAGGTCGAGCGACGGCTTCGACTTGTCCTTCGTCAGGTACTTGTCGAACTTGTAGCTGGCCAACAGCGCGCCCTCGGCGGCCGAGAGCACGCGAGCCTCGAGGCGCACGCCGTCTTCTTCGGGCAGCACGAGCACGGCCTTTTTGGCTTTGACCTTTTCGGCGCACTTGACGACGACGCCGGCGAACTTGCGCAGCGAGTCGGGGCCCATTTTTTCGACGTTGCCGAGGCCCACGAGCAGCACGCGGGCGGCGGCGATCTTGCCGTGGGTGTGCACCAGCAGCGTCTGGCCGGTGCCGCCGGTGAAGCCTTCGGCGCGGGCCACTTCCGACAACAGCCCGGTCAGGGCGCCGTCGACGGCGTGCAGGGGCGCCGGCAACGACGACTTCTGCTTCTTTGCCGCCGCCGCCTTGCCGTCGGCCTTTTTTCCCGCGGGCTCGCCGGCCTGGCTGTCGACGAAGACGGCGTAGGCCAGGAGATCGGTGCTGCGGGCTTCAGGGGCGCCAGACACGGCGACGAGCTTCATCACGTTGGGAGTCCTTCTGCTTCGGTCGCCGGCGTCTAGCAGGCCCGCCAACGCACACAAGCATCAGGCCCCGGCGACGAGATGCGCAGCCCACCGCCGGCTGGGACGATGCTTCGGGGACGATGCTTCGGGGCGCAGGCACGGGGCGCGAGGCCGCTGCGTCGGACGTCAGCCCGATACCCGTGGTTGAAGCTTGGTTTTCCAGGGAAAGCGGATCTAGATTGCCGACCACCTCATGGCCGACCTCTTCCTGCACCTGCCGTTTGCACGTCGGCTGCGCCTCGCCGAAGGACTCCACCCGTTGATCGGGGAGACCCTCACGCGCAGGCAGTCCCTCGTCGCGCTCGGCGCCACGCTGCCGTTGTTGCCCGGCGTCGAGCGCAACGGCTTGTCGTTGTGGCGTCGCCTGTTCGGCGGCGGCGCCGAGGCCGGTCGCTGGCAGAAGCAGCTGGCACCGTCGTCGTCGCCGCGGGTCGAGCTGGTGAAGCGCTTCATCCTCGAGACGTCGTCGGCCGCGCACGGATCCTCGAACCTGGCAGCGCTCGGGCCGATGTCTCGCCTGGCCCTCGGGCTGGGCCTGCTGAGCCACGAGCTGCTCGAGGCCAAGCTGCAGGGCGTGGTCACGGCGCAGGGCGGCTCCGACCGCGCTGCCATCGAGCGGGCCCAGGCCCGCCTCTGGTTGCAGGCCGCCGTGCCCAACCACGTCGACGTCGAATGGAAAGCCACCGGCGAGCTGGCCGACGGCGAGCTGCACAAGCGCACCTTCGAGCACGTCGACGCCGCCCTGCGCACCGCCTTTGGCG
>JBKJNL010000411.1:0-3307 GCA_046593615.1 Myxococcota bacterium
GGCGGCGACGTCGAGCAGGGCTTCCGCGCGATCGAGCGCTGGGACCCCCACGACCTGTACCTGCGCGGCTCCGCCGTCTTTGGCTTCGACAGCGTGTTCCTCGGCGACAACGGCGACGTCGTCGGCGCGGGCCTTGACTGGGACCCCGACGTCCACCTCGACGACCCGCTCATCCAACCGCCGGGCGCGCCGCGCGTGCTCGCCGGCGTGACGGGCCGCTGGCGACGCTGAACGCCCTGACTCCCGAGCGGCTATTTTCCGACGAGCGTCGGCCCGGTCCAGCAGCGCGACGACTCTTTGCCGGGCAGCGACCAGCCGGCGTCGTTGCCCTTCTTGCACTTCGACATCTCGACGGTCGCCTTGTAGGGCGCGGTCTCGAACTGCTTGTATTCCTTGCCGACGAGCGGCAGCCCCGACTTGCAAGCGTTGACCAGCTTGAAGGTCGCGTCGACGTCGACGGCCCAGACCTCGTTGTTGATCTTCCAACGGCCATTGGTCGCTGTGAAGCGCTCGATGATGGCCTGCTCGGCACAGGTGGAATCCCAGGCGTCGCGGGCGACCCATTGCGCGTGTGAATCACGGGGGCTGCCACCGCAAGCAGCGGCGACGATCAGGAGGGAGGAAACGAGGAGGAGCTTCGAGGTGCGCATGTCGATCATGATACCAAGACACCACCCGGCGGTCTGGAGGTTCCTCAGGCCCGGCATCAGGTGAACGATGGATTGGCAACGACGGGCCCTCGAGCTGGAGCGCCTCTACAAGGTCGGCGTCGCCCTCTCGGCGGAGCAGAACAAGGACCGCCTCGTCGAGATGATTCTGCTCGAGGCCAAAGACCTCTGTCGCGCCGACGGCGGCACCCTCTACCTCGTGGCCGACGAGGTCGACGACGGCAAGCACGAGGCCACCCACCTGCGCTTCGCGATCCTGCGCAACGACACCTTGAAGGTGGCCCGCGGCGGCACCACAGGCGAAGCCATCGACCTGGCCCCGGTCGCGCTGTTCGGCGCCGACGGCAAGCCCAACCACAAGAACGTCGCCAGCTACTGCGCGACGACCAAGAAGTCGGTCAACGTCGCCGACGCCTACTACGAGCCCGGCTTCGACTTCTCGGGCACAAAGGCCTTTGACGAAAAGACCGGCTACCGCTCGCACTCGTTCCTGACGATCCCGATGCTGAACAACGAGGCGCGCGTCATCGGCGTCTTGCAGCTCATCAACGCCCGCGACGAAGGCGACGTCGTCTGCGAATTCGACGCCCGCCAGCAAGAGATCGTCGAAGCCCTGGCCTCGCAGGCTGCCATCGCCCTCGACAACCAGCAGCTGCTGGCGTCGCAGAAAGAGCTGCTCGAGAGCTTCATCAAGCTCATCGCCAACGCCATCGACGCCAAGTCGCCCTACACCGGCGGCCATTGCACGCGGGTGCCGATCATCACCGAGATGCTCGCGCGGGCCGCGTGCGAAGCAAAAGACGGCGCCCTGGCGGGATTCACGCTCAACGACGACGAGTGGTACGAGCTGCGCATCGCGGCCTGGCTGCACGACTGCGGCAAGGTCGTCACGCCGATCCACGTGATGGACAAGGCGACCAAGCTCGAGACCATCTTCGATCGCATCGACGCCGTTCGGGCCCGCTTCGAGCTCTACAAGCGCGAGCTCGAGCTCGAGGTGCTGCGCAATGTCATCGGCGCCAGCGGGGCCACCGGATCCCCCGGCGGAGACGTCGAAGCCTCGACGCTGACCGCCCGCTTGCAACAGCTCGATGAAGAGCTGGCGTTCCTCGAGACCGCCAACGTCGGCGGCGAATTCCTGCCGCCCGACAAGCAGGCGCGCATCCGCGAGATCGGCAAACGCGAAGTGACCATCGGCGGCAAGAAGCGGCCGCTGCTCAACGACGACGAGGTCGACAACCTGTGCATTTCGCGGGGCACGCTCTCCGAAGACGAGCGCCTGATCATCAACGGCCACATGGTGCAGACCATTCGCATGTTGGAAGCCCTGCCCTTCCCGCGCAATCTGCGACGGGTTCCCGAGTATGCCGGTGGCCATCATGAGAAGATGGATGGCACGGGTTATCCGAAGGGCCTGTGGGCCGGTGATATGTCGCTGCCGGCCCGCATGATGGCCATCGCCGACGTCTTCGAGGCCCTCACCGCCCAGGACCGGCCCTACAAAAAGGCCAAGACCCTGAGCGAGACCATGAAAATCATGGCGTTCATGAAGAAAGACAACCACCTCGATCCGCTGTTGTTCGACTTCTTCATCACCTCTGGAGTCTACCGGGTCTACGCCGAGCAATATCTACCCAAAGAGCTGATCGACGCCGTCGACGAAGCCGCACTGCTGGCCATGCAGCCGAAGCCGCACACGCCGCCGCCGGAGCCCGAGCGCGCGGTTCGCAAAAAAGACTTCCTGCCGGCGTACCAGAAGCTGGCCCGGTGACGACGTGAACCGGTCGCTGGTCGTCGGCCTGTCGTTCATCGGCGCCGTCACCGTGACGGTCGCGCTGTGGCTGTGGATGACGCAGGCGGCGGCGGAGCAGGTGTCGCGGTCGTCGTCGTCGCGCAGGCCGCCTGTCGCTGTCGAAGCGGGGCGGCTGCCCCTCGACGTCGGAGTCGGCGCCGGCCCTCAGCGCCCGTAGGGGACTTTGACGCCGGGGGTCGTGAGCACCGGCAGGTCTTCGATGGCCAGCGCCTTTTGGATGGCCGCCAGCTCTTCTTCGAGGGCACGGCGTTCCGCGACGCGGTGGTACGGAAAGTTCGTCGTCGTCAGCGTGATCTTGATGTCGTGGGCGCGGCGCAGCCGATCCACGAGCGGCTGGTCGAGCAGCTCGATGCGCGCGCAGCCGTCGGGGTCGAGCATCGAGGTCTGGCCAAGGATCTCGCGCGTCGTCAGTCGCACCGGACCGGCCGCCGTCATCCGGTAGTTCTTCACCGACGATGTCTTCCCTTGCCGCGCGGCGCACACCGACATGCGGTGCAGCGCGATGCGCTCGGCGTCAGCCAACAGGGCCCGGGCTTCGGCGAGCTGCTTTTCGGTGTCGCGGGCGGCGGTGAGGCCGCGGTCTTCTTTGTCGTCGAGCTCGACCTCGAGGCGGGCTACGTCGACGCGCAGCTGGATGAGCGGAAACCCGGCGGGGTCGATGCGGGCCTTTTCGAGATCGAGCTCGAGCTTGCTCTTGCGCGGCGGCATGATTGCGCGCAGCAACGGTTCCGTCGTCGTCGTCGTCGTCGTCGTCGTCGGGGCCGCGCCGCCGGAGAATTCGGTGGGCATCGGCAGGTCGTCGGCGTCTTCGGTGGCCGTTGTCGGC
>JBKJNL010000617.1:0-3270 GCA_046593615.1 Myxococcota bacterium
GATCACGCGCTCAACCCCGGCACCTTGTGCGCGCGCGTGGTGGCGTCGACCGGGGCGCCGTTGTCGGCGTCGATCACGGCGGCGTTGTGCGCGCTGCAGGGGCCGCTGCACGGCGGCGCGTCGTCCGAGGTCGGGCGCATCCTCGAAGACGAGCTGGGCTCGGCCGACGCCGTCGATGGCTGGCTGACGTCCCAGAAGCAGCAGAAGAAAAAGGTGCCGGGCTTCGGGCATCCGATCTACCGCAGCCGCGATCCGCGCTCGGCCATCTTGCGCGAGCTCGCCGAGCGCACCGCCGACCGCCGGGGCCAGCGGCGCTTCGTCGACGTCGCCGTCGCCCTCGACGACGCCGTGCGCGCGCGCAGCGACGGCAAGCTCTTCCCCAACGTCGACTTCTACGCGGCCGTCCTCTACGCGACGCTTGGCGTGCCCCGGAACCTGCACACGCCGTTGTTCTTCGCCGCCCGCGTCGTCGGCTGGACCCTGCACGCGCGCGAGCAGAAGCAGCGCGGTCGGGTCATCTCACCCGAAGCCGGCTACGACGGCGTCACTCGCTGACCCAGAGCAGCGCGCCGGCGACGCCGACGCCGACACCGACGGCAGCACCGGTCCAACCGGCCAGGGCCAGCGTGCGGCCCGTCTCGCGCTCGGCAAACGGGCGCGACGCGGCCGCGAACGTGGTCTCGCCGAAGATCGCGGACGCCAGCCCTGCCACCGCGACCACGCCGCCGACGCCGGCCACCACCGGCCCCAGCAACGACGGCGACGACGACGACGACGACGACGACGACGACGACGATGACGCGACAGGGGCGGGCGGCGGCGCCGGCCGGGTCTCGACCCTGGCTTCGTCACGCACCAGCTCAAAGAAGTTGCGCACCTTGGGCGCCGCGTCGTCGGGCAAGACATAGGCGGGCTGGCGGCGCAGCACGTAGAGGAAGTGCAGGCGGGCCTGGGTGTCGTTCTCGAGGATGCGCTCGATGACCCCGGCCAGCAGGTGTCCTTCGATGAGCGTCGCCTCGCTGACGCCCGACGTCGAGAACAGCTCGATGAGGATGGTCTGGGCCTGCGGGTATTCGAGCTCGCGCTCGGCATCGCGGGCGCGGGCGAGCAGCGCTTCGCCGGGCGGCAGCGTCGGCGCCGGCTCGGTGCCCGACGGTGACGGTGACGGTGACGGTGACGGTGACGGTGACGACGCTGCGGTCGGCTGAGCGCCCTCCGCGGGCGGTGCCGACAACGACGACGCAGAGACTGCCGCCAGCGCGATGCTGAGGACCGGGCTGAGGGCAACGCCGAGAAACATGACGGCGACCCTACAGGGACGATGCCGGAAACGACCAGCGCACCCGCTGGAAGTCGACGACGACGAACGCGCCGTCGACGGCGACGCCTTCGCTGTGCAGCAGGGCTCGCTGGGTGTCTTTGCCGACGATCTGCCCCTTGATGCTCAAGAAGCCGCGGGCGTTGACCACGCGCTGCCAGGGCACGACCCGGCTGTTGTCGTCGTCGAGGGCGGCGAGGGCGTTGCCCACCTGCCGGGGTCGCTGCGGGTGCCCCAAAAAGGCGGCGACGTCGGCGTAGGCGCAGACGCGGCCCCGGGGGACCAGCCTGACCGCGCTCCAGACGTCGTCACGCCAACCCATCAGGACGCCTCAGTAGCGTGGGACCGCGGTGTCGACCTCGAGCGACCAGGCGTCGATGCCGCCCTCGACGTTGTGGACGTCGGTGAAGCCCCGGCCGAGCCAGTGCTCGGCTGCCGCCTGGGACCGGCCACCGTGGTGGCAGTGGAAGTAGAGCGGCGTCGACTTCGGCAGCGCTTCGATCTCGCTGCGGACAGCGTCGTCGACGAGGACGGCGCCGTCGATGCGGGCTTTGTCGTGCTCGCCTTTTGTGCGCACGTCGAACAGCTTGAGCGGCGCGCCCTTGGCCTGGGCGTCCTCGAGGCGGGCCTTGAGGTCTTTGACCTTCACCTGGCGCACCTTTCGGGGCTCGTTGGGGTTTGTGATCTTGAAGCCGGCGCCGCCGCCAGAAGCAGGCACGTCGACGAAGTCGATGACGACGCCGTCGGCGCGGGCGCCAGAGGCGGCGTCGACGCGAATGTTGATCCCTTGCGACGTGGTCGCCCGATCACCGGGGAGCTCGGGCCCGAAGCTCAGGCCATGCTGGAAGCGACCGTTGACGCTGACGCGCAAGAACTGGTGATCGGGCGGCTCTTGCTGCTGGGCCGAGCGCAGGGCGGCGGCGGCCTTTTCGGTGAGCGTGACCGTCGCGGGTGCGGCGGGGGCCTTGGGTGCGGCGCCGAGCATCGTGGCCAGCTCGCCCGAGGCGTAGAGGTCTTTGGTGATGTCGCAGCCGCCGACGAATTCACCGCCGACGTAGAGCTGCGGAATGGTCGGCCACTCGGAGAATTCCTTGATGCCGTCGCGCACGTCGGGGTCGGCGAGGACGTCGACGGTGGTGTAGGTCGGCGTCAGGTCTTCGAGGATGTCGATGACCGTGGCCGAGAACCCACAGCGGGGCTGGTCGCGGGTGCCTTTCATGAAGAGCACCACCCGATCGCTGCCGACGAGGTGCTCAATCTTCTGTTTCAGGGCGGGCGTCAGGGTCATGGCGGTCTCCGGACAACGGGCGAGCAAGAACTTTGTCGGGCAGCACATATCGACGAGAATCCACGCCGTCATGGGGGAGCTTCCCGTTCTCGATGCTTCGTCAGCGGTCCGGTTCCGGAGCCGCGACGAGCTCGCGTCGAGCTGGGACAAGAGCCTCGGCCGCGGCGTGCTCATCGTCGCCCCCGAGCTCGCCTTGTCGCCCCTGCAACACCTCGACGTGACCATCGACGGCCCCGGCCTCGACCGCCCGCTGATCCTCCCGGTCGAGGTCGTCCATCTCGACGCCACGCGGGCGATGCTGCGGCTCGTCGGGGGCCCGATCCCCCGGCCGGCGTCGCTCAGCCTGGCAATCCTTCCGCCGACGCCGACGCCGCTTGTGGCCGTGCCGGTGCACAACCCGTTCGCGCGTCCAGCCGTCAACCCGCCCGCGGAGCAGCCGGCTGACCTGCAGGCGGGCGCGCTGCAGGCGGAAAAGACGCCGGTGAATCCGTTCGCGTCGCCCCGCTCCGAGCAGCCGGGGCACATGGCCGCGCGCCCCATCCAGCTGCCGCTCACGTCGTCACAGCTGCTGATGCACGACGACGACGTCATGCCGCCGCCGGGCCCGGGGTCTCCGCTGCGGGGCCGCCTGGTCGCGACGACGACACCGACGACACCGACGACC
>JBKJNL010000642.1:0-3781 GCA_046593615.1 Myxococcota bacterium
TCGACGCCCTCCACGTCGGCGGCCTGCCGCTGCGCCTGCTGACGCGGGTGGGCTGGACGCAATCGTTGACGCAGAATTACTGCGGCACGGGCATGACGGTGACCTGCGATCCCGCCGTGGCCGAAGACGCCGCCCGGGACCTGGGATTGCAAGGAAGCGAGAAAGAAGACTTCATCAGGCGATATTATTTGTTTCGCTTCATGAACCCGTGGGGTGGGGCCCAGGGCCGCTGGGCGCTGACACCCTTGCCCCATCGCGTCGAGATCTTTGGCGGCTGGCGCGGCAGCGCCTGGATCCCTGGCACCTGGGCAGACGATGATGGCGACGGGAAGTTTGATCTTTCACCGTATCCTGGTTCTCGATACGCCAGCGACTTTCCGGTGGGCGAGCCAGGCTTCGCCAGCCTGCTGCAGGCCGGCGTCATGTACGACACCCGCGACAACGAGCCCTCACCCCGCCGCGGCGTCTGGCTCGAGACCTCGGTGCGCGCGGCGACGCCGCTGTGGGGCTCGACGTGGACGTGGGCCGGCGCCAACGCCACGGCCCGCAGCTACCTGCCGATCCTCGACGGCGAAGCCCCGCTGCGCCTGACGCTGGCCACGCGCTTCGTCGCCGACGCCGTCGTCGGCGACCCGCCGATCCAGGAGCTGGTGCGCCCCGGCGGCTTCGTCGACTACCTGTCCTTTGGTGGCTCCGAGATGGGCCGCGGCATCCGCGTTCAGCGCTACGTCGGCAAGGTGAAGCTCTACCTGCAGAACGAGCTGCGCTGGCGCTTCGTCGAGTGGGAGATGTTCGGTCAGCAGTTCGCGTCGTCGACCAACCTGTTCGTCGACGCGGCCCTGGTCGGCACCGCGCTGTTCGCGCCCAACGCCTATGCCGGGACGCCGCCGGTGGGCGGTGGGGCTGGGGTGCTCCTGCACTGGAACGAGAACTTCACGCTGCGCCTCGACCTGGCCACCAGCGCCGTCGAGCACTACCCGGTGTCGGTCTACATCACGCTCGGCCAGACCTTCTGACGCCGCGATCGCGACCTGGCAGACGGTCGGATGCGAAACGCAGCGCCGCGATCGCGTGCGGTGCGGCGCGCCAGCCGGTGTGGCGTTTCGCGCCACACCCCCACACGACCCCGCGCGTCGTGACGAGCGCGACAACCAGGCACGCCGGCTGCACGGGGAGCCGACATGAGCCGCCGCATCCTGAATCGTTTCAAAGTCCTCAAGTCGCTCGCCACCGGTGGAATGGGCGAGATCTTCCTCGCCGACGACGCCGAAACCGGCCAGCAGGCCGTGTTGAAAGTCCTGCGCGAGGACGTCGACAGCGACGGCGCGACCGCCCGCTTCGAGCACGAGATTGAAGTGCTCAAGGAGCTGAAGCACCCGCTCATCCCGAAGTACCTGGCCGACGGTTTCTGGAAGGGCCAACGCGTGGTCGCGGTCGCCCACTGTGACGGAATGTCACTCGCCGAAGTCATGGTCGGCCTCAAGCGCGCCCTGCCGGTCGCCACCTCGCTCTTCTTGATGGTCGACGTGCTGCACGCCCTCGACAGCGCCCACAAGCTCGGCACCAGCGAGGCGCCCCGCGGACTCGTCCACCGCGACATCAGCCCCCACAACGTCATCGTCGACAGCCACGGCCGCGGCCACCTGATCGACTTCGGCATCTCCACCGACCGCAACTTCGCCGACCTCACCCCCGGCGTCCTCGTCGGCAAGGTCGCCTACATGGCGCCTGAGCAGGCCGGTGGATTCACCGTCGACGCCCGCGCCGACCAGTTCGCCTGCGGCGTCGTCCTCTGGGAGCTGCTGACCGGCCGCCGCCTCTTCCGCGGCGAGAGCGATCGCGCCACCTGGCGAAACGTGTTGGCCTGCGACGTCCCCGACCTCCGCACCATCGTCGAAGTCCCCGAAGAGCTGGCCTTTGTCGTCGCCCGCATGCTCGAGCCGAACCGCAACCTGCGCTTCGACAGCTGCGCCGCCGCCGCCGACTCCCTCCTCGTCGCCGCCGCCGACCTCGACATGGCCAACGACGTCCCGGTCTCCGAGCTGTTGAAAGAAGCACAGCTGAAGCGCCCCGCCGTTCGCCGCCCTTCTAAGACCGTCGTCCTGCCGGAAGCCGAGCTCGGCTGACGGGCCAGGGGCGGTGGCCGGGGTCGACCCGCGCTTCCGCTTCCGAGCCAGGCCTGCCCCGCAGGCGTGAGGGTCGACGGTCTGAAATCTGTCCTGGGTCGCCGTCTCGTGCGGGGACTCGTCCGCCCACCTTCGCTGGTGGGTGATTCAGTTCAATCGGTTGCGTGATGCTGGTGGGTGCCCCAAATGTTCGACACAGGAATTTTGAGGGTGTACGGAAATGCCCAGCATGACTCGATGTCCACTGACGGGCCTACGTCGATGACTGAAGACCGTGTCCTCCGCCGCAGCAAACCCCTGGTGCTGATCGTCGACGACTACCCCGACACCGTCGAGGTCCTCGCCGAGTATCTGCAGTTCCGCGGCTTCGAGGTGCTGACCGCCGCCGATGGCGGCGCGGCCATCGACATGGCCCGCGAGCACATCCCCGACGTGATGATCCTCGATATGCAGTTGCCGATTTTCACCGGGCTCGAGGTTGCCCGAATGCTCAAGGCCGACCCGGCCACGACGGAGATCGCGATCATCGCCTTTACGGCCAACATCTATGAGTACATCATGGAAGAGGCTTTGGCGGCTGGTTGCAGCAGTTACATCACCAAGCCCACTGGGCCCGAAGAGATCGAAGGTCAGATCTGGCGCGTGCTCGCGCGTTCCTGAGTGCGAGCCTGCACACGGGTCCGGCACGCTGCCGCGAGGTTGAGCTTGCGCTGTTGATTGGCTCCGACTCGACGAGCAGGCGGGCCGGTTCATCGTTGTCAGATCGTTTTTGCTGCCGCCTCGTCCGTCAGGGAGTGGCGGCAGGCACAGCCACTGTTCTTGTTCTTGCCTCGCGCGCGCGTGGCCCGGGTAACGTGACCAGATGGAACGACGCCCGCGCGGCTACGTCGGCACGCAGCACGAGACCCTGGGGTCCGACATCCTGGCGGTGCTGAAGACGTTGAAGCAGCCGGGCGAGGTGCTCGGCCAGGCCGAGGCCGATCGCCTGGCCACCGTCGACCCGCTCGGCTGGTACCCCATCGGCTGGATGCTCGAGCTCATGGAGACCCTGCAGCAGCGCGTCGGCGACCACGGGTTGGCGTCGATGGGGCGCACGTTGTTCAAGATGTCGCACGAGCGGCGCACCAAGCAGGAGGCGACGTCGGCCGCCGACATCGTCTTTGGCATCGACGGCATGTACCGCTTCGCCAACCGCGGCACCGACATCGGCGGCTGGAAGGTCGTCGGCTTCCAGCCCGGCCGCGCCGAGCTCGAGAAGACCACGCCGCACCATTGCGCGATGGAGCAGGGGATCCTCGACGAAGCCCTCCGCCTCGTCGGCGCGCCCGCCCACGTCAGCCAGACCGAGTGCATGCGCAAAGGCGCCGACCTGTGCCGCTACGTCTTGCGCTCGGTCATCACCGACGAGCGCTGGATGGGCGGACGCGCCCCCCTCGGCTGACGTCGGCGCCGGATCGCGGCTCACGCCGAGCAGCGCGACGACGGAACGACGTCGTCACCTGCCACGGCATCACAGCAGCACCAGCGAGCGCCGTCAGAAGCGCCCGTGCAGCAGGGCCACGCCCATCGGCACGGCCGCAGACCCCGGCAGCGGCGCATAGGCCACGGGCATCGGCAGGTGCAGCTCGGCGCGGTGGCCGGCGACGTCGACGACC
>JBKJNL010000682.1:0-5729 GCA_046593615.1 Myxococcota bacterium
CTGTTTTTGCTCGACAAATCGCCGTCGCGAAAACGGCGCGCAAGCCCATCGTGCTGCACATCAGAAATGGTGAGGCCGGTCCGGCGTTTCACGAGGCGCTGGAAATTCTCGAAAGCGAAGGCGCCCGCGACGTCGGCGGCGTCTTCCATTGCTTCACCGGCTCCGTCGCCGAAGCCCGCCGCGGGCTCGATCTGGGCTTTGTGATCTCACTGCCCGGGGTGGTCACGTTCAAGAACAACGGCGAGCTCACCGAGGTCGCCAGGCTGGTGCCCGCCGACCGCGTCGTCGTCGAGACCGACTCGCCGTTCATGGCGCCGGTGCCCATGCGCGGCAAGCGCAACGAGCCGAGCTACGTGGCCCACACCGCAGCCTTTGTGGCCTCGGTGCGCGGCGACTCCGTCGAGGACTTCGTGCGCACCACCGGCGAAAACGCGGCGCGGCTCTTCAAGCTCTGACCGATCACCGGGCTAATTCAACGTCGACGGCGGCTTGTGCTTCGTCGTCGTTGTCTCCCGCTTTTTCGGGGCGGTCGCCGTCTCGAGCTCGAGCTTTTTCTTTGGCGCCCGCGGCTTCTTTGGCTTCGGCGGCACGATCTCGCCGCTCTTCGTTGCCTTGCGCTTCTGCTCGGACAGCGTCGGCTGCTGCGGCGTCACCGGCTCCGACGACGACGACGGCAGCGTCAAGGGCACGGTGATCGACGAGGCCTTTTGCTTGTGCTCGCGCTTCAAGGCCTCGAGGTCGTCGAGGGTGCGCGGGAAGTCGTCTTTCAAGAGGCGCGAGAGGGCGCGGTCAGCGAGCAGCTTGCCGCCCGTCTGGCAGGGCGCGCAGTAGTTGGTCTCGTTGTCGGCGTAGGCGATGCGTTGGATGGGCGCGCCGCAGCGCGGGCATGGCTGGCCGGCTTTGCCGTGGGCGGCCATCTCGGGGCGAAAGGCGGTCATCTTTTCGGGGCCGAGCGGCGTCGTGTGATCGGCGCGCAGCAGGTCGGTGAAGCGCCGCAAGACCTCTCTCGTCGACGACAACAGCGTCTGTGCGTCGTCGTCGGACAAGCTCGTGCTCTGGGCCACCGGGCTCAAGCGCGCGTGGTGCAGGATTTCGTCGGAGTAGGCGTTGCCGATGCCCGAGAACGTGCGCGGGTCGGTGAGCACGCGCTTGAGCGTGTGGCGCTCGGCCCGCAGCAGGGCGGCGAAGTCGGCGTCGCTGACGGAGAAGACGTCGACGCCGCCGGGGTCGTGGTCGGCGAGGGCGTCTTGGCCCTGCACGAGGTGCAGCGAGGCCCGCTTCTTGGGGCTGGCCTCGGTGAAGGTCAGCGTGCCGTGGTCGAAGTCAAAGGCGGCGACGCCGATCTTGCCGGGGATCTTGGCGGGGCCCTGCGCGGCTGAGAGCGGTTTCCATTGCAGGCGGCCGGCGATCATGAGGTGCACGACGAGAAACAGCTCGCCTTCGAGGCCGATCACCACGCGCTTGCCGAGCCGCTGCGTGCTCTCGACCTGCTTGCCCGTCGCCGACGACAGCGGCGGCGCCACCGTCCGCAGCAGGAACGGCGAGGCCAGGCGGATGCCGGTGAGGCGGTGACCGCGCAGCAGATCGGCGAGGCGCTCGACGACGACGACGACGTCCGGGAGCTCGGGCATGGGGTCCTCCTGCGGGTCCTGACGGTCTCTGGGCGGACGCTATCTTTCGAGACAGCCACCCAGGACCAAGCGCTCGCGCGCCGGGCTTCTTAACTTGGCGGGCGACTGGCGAGGACGCGAAGTGTCGGCGACAGTCTGCAGCAAGAAGTGACGCGAGAAGTGCCGCAAGAAGTGCCGCACTGAATGCAGCAAGAAGTGCCGCAGGAAGTGGCGGCAGGAGACGAGGTCCAGATGGCTCAGAAGCAGCTCGGTGCATCGACGACGATCCACACCCAGGAGACCGACCTCAAGGTGCTCATGGGGCTCGCCGATCCGTCGGCGCCGCCGCCGGTCGCGCCGGCCGGGATGTCGACCGCCCTCGTGCCCGTCAGCTCGGCGTCGTCGGCGCTGCTGCCGCGCCGGCACAAGCGGGCCCGCGCCGATGAGATCCTCGTCAAGGTGCGCATCGCCGACAGCGTCCTCGTCGCCCGCGTCGACGACATGGCCGTCGATGGCTTGTTCGCGCGCACGCAGAAGGTCATCCCGGTGGGCGCCGTCGTCGAGATGGGCCTGCTGCGCGCCGGCTGCGACGAGCTGCCCCTCGGCGGCGTCGTCGTCAGAGACCCCAACGGGCGGCCGGGCCTCGCCGTCCGCTTCGGCCCCATGAGCCCGGCGGTCGCCGCCGAGGTGCAGCGGGTGGTCGCCGAGCAGCAGGCCCGTCGCGCCAACGGCGAGAGCGACGTCGACCCCACCAAGCAGATGAAGGTGCCCGGTGAAGAGCTCTCGGTGCGCGACCGCGAGCTCGATGAGCTGCGACGACGGCTGGCCCAGCTGTCGGCCGAGAACGAGCAGCTGCGACGCGACGTGAAGTCCGGCGAAGAAGCCCAGCGCCGCCTGCGGGCCGAGCTCGAGCGCACCGACAGCCTCTCGACGGCGCCGAGCGGCCTGGCGGGCGCCGCCGACCCCTCGCTGCTGGCCAACCTCAAGCGCGACGCCGAGCTGGCCTGGACGACCATCGCGCGCCTGTCGGACACCATCGAAAAGCTGAAGTAGCCCACATGCCATTTTCGGCGGATTGATCGGGTCATGAAAAAGAGCACCTCGCGGTGCTCTTTTTGTTCGTTCTCGTCGCGTGTGTCACCGCAATGCGCGTTTCAGCACATTGCGGTGGCCACGACCGCGGCTCAGAAATAGTAGCGAAAGCCGAGGGACCAGCCGCCCGCGGGGTAGAGCCCCGGGAAGACGTAGAGCGCCGGCGTGAGCTCGAGGTAGACCTCGACAGGGGCCTGGGCGAACAGCATCGACACGCCAAAGGTGGCGCGGATGGCGACGCCGAACGGGATGTTCCGCGCGTAGTAGTAGCCGTCGTAGAAGCCGTAGCGGCCGTCGCCGAAGAACGACAGCCAGAGCCCGGGGGCGAAGTAGCCCGTGATGCCCACCGTGCCGTTTCGCACCAGAGTGAACAGGTGCAGCTGGTACTCGCCGTGGACCGAGAGGTAGGGCTGGAAGCGGTTGTAGTAGCCGAAGCTCGTGCCGATGCCGAAGATGAGGCCGTTTTGCTGGGCGGCACCGATCTTCACCGTCAAGGCGACGGGAAAGCCGACCTGGATGCCGACGCCGACGCCGGAGAGCTGCGGCGGCCCGCCACCGCCGCCACTCTTCTGGCCGTCGCTCTGGGCGAGGACCAGGTCGAGCACCGGCAGCATCGGCAACAGGGCCAGCTCGGGCTGCGACGACGACGACGCCACATCGATCACCGTGCGGGCGGTGTCTGCGAGCAGGTCGAGGTCGATGGCGAGCGGAGCGGCGCGCGCGGCCGGGGCGGCGGCGGCAACGACGGCGACGACGACGGCGGCAAAGAAGGTCTTCAACATGGTCTCCTCCAGGACAGGTCCGATGGGGCCGGCGTGCCGAGCCCGTGCAAGCGCTGCCTTCTGCAATCTGTTGCTGCGGGATGCCAGCATTTCCCGGTCGTGCGGGTGTTTTCCAGCTGATGGACACCTCGTTTTCACGAATTCGCCGTCGCGCGCGACGCCGGTGACCGGCAAGGTTTGTCGGCCCCGACGGTCGCCGACGTGACGCGAGGCCTCGGTTCTTGCTAACCCGCGTCGTCGTCCCAACACCGGAGCCCGCCCATGGTCGCCGTCCCCGCAGAGCAGCTCGCCACCGAAGCCCCCGCCTCGATCTCCTCGGGAGACGCCCCCGCCGCGGGCTCGCACCACCACACGCGCCACAACCTCTTTGACGTCGTCACCGCCCAGCTCGATCGGGGCTATGAGGCGATCAAGCTCGAGCCCGACATCGCCGGCATCCTCGGCCAGCCCAAGAACGAGCTCATCATCCACTTTCCCGTGCGACTCAAGTCGGGCGAAGTGCGCATGTTCAAGGGATACCGGGTCCAGCACAACAACATCCTTGGACCCTACAAAGGTGGCATGCGCTACCACCAGGATGTCTATCTCGATGAGTGCAAAGCGCTCGCGTCATGGATGACCTGGAAATGCGCCCTGGCGCGCCTGCCCTATGGCGGCGGCAAGGGCGGCGTGAAGTTCGACCCACGCGGCTTCGACGTCGACGATCTCGAGCGCATCACGCGCCGGTTCACGCACGCACTCGGCAACAACATCGGCCCCGAATACGACATCCCAGCACCCGACGTCGGCACCAACAGCCAGACGATGGACTGGATGATGGACACCTACGTCAACATCAACTCGTCGACGGAGCGGCAGGCCGTCAAGCGCGTCGTGACCGGCAAGTCCATCGCCTGCGGTGGCAGCCAGGGCCGCGAGGCCGCCACCGGCCAGGGCGTGGTCTATTGCATCCAGGAGTGGGCGCACTCGCGCCGCTTCAGCCTCGACGGCAGCACCCTGGCCGTTCAGGGCTACGGCAACGTCGGCAGCAACACCGCGCGCATCCTCTCGCGCATGGGTGTCACGTTGACCACGGTCGGCGACCACACCGGCTACTACAGGAATCCTGAAGGATTCAACCCGCACAAACTGGCTGATCACGTCAAGAAGAACCGGTCCCTTGATGGATACCCGGGTGGCAAGAAGATCTCGCGTGAAGAGTTCTTTGCCGCCGACGTCGACATCTTTGTGCCCGCCGCCCTCGAGCTGCAGATCGGCGCCGACGAAGCAAAAGAGATACGGGCCAAGGTCGTCGTCGAAGGCGCCAACGGCCCCACCGACCTCGACGGCGACCGCGTCCTCGCCGAACGCGGCATCGACGTCATCCCCGACATCCTGGCCAACTCCGGCGGCGTCATCGTCAGCTACTACGAGTGGCTGCAAAACAAGCGCAGCGAGAGCTGGGAGGCCGAAGAGGTCATCACCCGCCTCGAGCGCCGCATGCGCCGCAACTACCAGGCGGTCGTCGACAAGGCCCGCGACCTCAAGTGTGACTACCGCACCGCGAGCTACGCGATCGCCCTCGAGCGGCTGCGCGACGTCTACCGCGGCCGCGGCATCTGGCCGTGACCTCGAAGCTGCTGGTCGCCGTCGTTGGCATCGTCGTCGGCGTCGCGGGCTTCAGCGCCCGCGCCGATGACGGCGTCGCCGTTGTTGAAGACGAGCGCGTGGTTGAGCCTGCCGATGAGCCGGCTGCCGTCGACGACGACGCGGGCGCCCTGGCCGAGCTGGAGATGGGCACGTTTCGCGTGGCCTCGGCGTCGCCATCGGGCAAGCGCATCGGCGTCGGCTTGCAGGTCGGCTACGCCACCGCCGTCACCGCCAAGCTGATGCTGCGGCCCGACCACGCCGTCGATGTCGCCTTTGGCGCGTTCACCGGTCTGGCCCTCACCGAGCCGGCGGTGACGTTCCACGCCGACTACCTGTGGCACCCGTTCACCATCGCCCGCGCCCCGGCCTATGCGCTGCACACCCACGTCGGCGCCGGCGGTGCCGTCGCCGTGCTGCCCGTGCCCGGCAAGAAGACGACGATCCCCGCGGCCCTCTGGTACCGCGGGCCCACGCAGCTGTGGACCTCGCTGCGCGCGCCCCTGGGCGTCGACCTCGCCTTGACCGCCGTGCCCGTCGACGTCGTGCTCGAAGCCGCGCCGACCGTGATGGTGTTCCCGGGCTTCGGCTTCGGCTGCGACCTGTCGGTGGGCGCGCG
>JBKJNL010000788.1:0-16287 GCA_046593615.1 Myxococcota bacterium
GGCGAAGGCGAAGGCGAAGGCGAAGGAGAAGGCGAAGGCGAAGGAGAAGGCGAGGGCGAAGGCGAGGGCGAGGGCGAAGGAGAAGGCGAACCCGGCTGCGGCGCCGACGTCGTCAACGGCGAATTCATCATCAACACCGAAGGCGTCGTGGTCGGACGCGACGGCACGCTCTGGTACTCGCAGCCCGGCGGCGTCGGCATGCGCGATCCGGCGGGCATCATCACCAACCCGGCCATCGTGCTCGGCGACATCACCATGACGGTGTGGGGCGTGATGTTGAGCCCCGACAACAGCCGGCTGTACGCGGCCTCGCCCACCGCCGGCACGGTCTCGGTCGTCGACGTCGTCGACCCCGCGAACCCGGTGCTGCTGTTCGCCATCGCCGGCTTCACGGGCCCCAACGGCCTGACCATCGACGACGACGGCACGCTGTTTGTGACCGACACCTTTGACGACGATGTCTGGGCCGTCGAGGTCGGCGCCGACGCCGCGAGCACCACGCGCACCTTGATCAGCGAGGCCGTCGACGGCGCCAACGGCGTGCTCGTCGATGGCGACGACCTGCTGGTGTTGTCGTACGCCACCGGCACGCTGCAGCGGCTCGTCGGCGGACGCACCGGCCCGGCCACCGCTGCGCCGGTGATCGCCACCGGCCTCGGCAACCCCGACGGCATCGTGCGCGCCGCCGACGGCACGTTGTGGGTCACCGACAACGAAGGGGGCAGGCTGCTGCACATCGTCGGCGCGGTCGGCGTCGAAGAAGCCACCGGCATCAGCCTGGCCGCCAACCTCGAGTTCGGCAGCGCCCCGCTGCGCTGCGATCGCCTGCTCGTGACCTCGAACCAGGCCCTGCGGGTGCTCGACGTCGGTGTCGCCGGCGCCCCGGTGCCCTGGCGCTGAGAGCGCGGCGCGGTCAGCGGGCCAGGATGACGTCGACGACGGCGGCCAGGTCGGCGGGCAGCGGGCTCGAGAAACGCAACTGTGTCCCGGTGCGCGGGTGGGCGAAGCCCAGGGTCGCCGCGTGCAGCGCCTGCCGCCGCAGCTGAACGACGGCGTCGCGCACGGGTCCGGGCTTCAGGCGCTTCTCGATGTTGCCGCCGCCGTAGAGGTCGTCTTGCAGCAGCGGGTGGCCGAGGTCGGCCAGGTGGGCGCGGATCTGGTGGGTGCGGCCGGTGAGCAATTCGACGTCGACGATGGCCACGCCGTCGCGCTCGGCGCGCACGGTGAACCGCGAGTGGGCCCGGCGGATGGTCTTGTTGGGGGCCAGGTCGGTCGGATCGGGCGGCGGCAGCCTGGTCGTGAAGCGTCGGCGATCGCTGTTGGCGCGGCGGTGGCCGGTGACGACGTCGACGGCGCCGCCGGTCCCGGTCAGGCTCTGGGTGGGGTGCGGGATGCCCAGGCACAGCGCGACGTAGCGCTTGTCGACGTGGCGATCGTGGAACAGCCGGGCCAGGGCCCGCTGCGTCTCGTCGTTCTTGGCCACGAGCAGCAGGCCCGAGGTGTCTTTGTCGAGGCGGTGCACGATGCCGGGCCGCCGCTCGCCGCCAATCGAGAGGTTGGGGAAGCGGTGCAAGAGCGCGTTGGCCACCGTGCCGTCGTCGTGGCCGGCGCCGGGGTGCACGACCATGCCCGCCGCCTTGTCGATCACGCACAGGTCGTCGTCGTCGTAGACGAGCACCAGCGGCAAATCCTGCGGCACCAGCGTCGTCGGCGCCGGCGCCGGCACCACGACCGCGATCTTCTCGCCGCCCCGCAGCTTGTGGCTGCTCTTGACGACCTTGCCGTCGACGGTGACGTGGCCGTCGTCGACGAGGCCGGCCACGCGCGAGCGCGACACGCCCTGCATCTGCGTGGGCAGCCAGGCATCGAGGCGGATGCCGGTGGTGTCGAGGGCGACGACAAAAGCCTGCGGCCCGACCACCGCGCTCACGCCGCGCGGCGCGACGACGTCATCGCCATCTTCGGCGTCGATGTCGTCGTCGGAATCAATCATGTCGGGGCAGCAGCGACGGAAACGCCAACAGAGATCGGCGTCACCAGATCTTCGACTTCACGTGCCCTTTGGACTTCAAGATGATGTCGACGACGGCGCGGTCAAAGAAGTTGGTGCGGTCGTAGAGCTCGGCCGCCACGCGGGCCCGGTAGAGCTCGCGGCCTTCTTCGATCTCGTCGGAGAGCGCGACGAAGAGCTTGTCTTCGCTGAGGCCGCGCACGATTTTCTGCTCGTTGTAGAGCGAGATGTCGCTGGCGATGGTCCGCGCGAGCCGGATGGCGCGCTCGGGGGTGTCGATTGGCTGGGCCATGGGCGCACTCTTTCATGAGCGCACCCGAGGTGAAAAATTCTTTCCATGCGTCTCGCTCGGCGAGCCTGGCGGTGCGCGGCGAACCGCGCAGCGACGTCCCGCTATTTGCCGTAGCGGGCGACAAAGGCCAGGTAGCCGTCGGCCAGCTTGACCTTGTCGACGCGCAGCACCCGGGCGATCTGCGTCAGGAAGCCGCGCAGGTAGACCCGGGCCGGCAGGTTCTCGAGGTCCTGCTCTTCGATGGCCATCAGGTAGGGCTTTCGGATCTTGGTGGCCTCGACCATGGCGGCGAGCGACAGGCCGCGGGCCTCGCGCAGGCGCTTCAACAGCTGGCCGTTCACCTCTTGGCCCTCGAGCGAGAACAGCCCGGGCATCGGTGACGGCGTGACATTGACCGGCAGGTTCGACCCCGACGACGCAACCGGCGACGTACCCGGCGACGTTGCGGTGGGCGGCGTCGACTTCGGCGGCGGCATGGCCGCGGTCGGCAGCACCGTCAGCGTGGCCTGCAGCTCGGGCTCGGCCGTCGACGTCGGCAGCTCGCTGGCGTTCGCGGTTGGGGCCGACGAGGTGCCCGACGCTGTCGGCGGCGACGTCGGGGGAGACGTAGGAACCGCGATCTCATCGGTGCGCGGCGGGGCGAACGTGATGGCCGACTTCTGTTGGTCGTCGACCGGCTTGAGGAATTTCAGGCCCGCGCCGCGGGGCTTGCCCGAGATGGTCACCGGCGGCGGCGACGACGATCCGGTCTTGGCTTGAGCCCGGGCCTCCGGCGACAGCGGCGCGAACACGCCCTCGCCCGACGGCGTCGACGGCAGGCCCAGCAAACGTCGGGCGTCGCTCGCGGTGATGTCTTCGCCTTCGTGGCTGCCGATGGGCTCTTGCTCGTCGGAGCGGGTGTCGGCCGAGGAGTGCGGGATCAAGGTGGCGGCGTTGCCGATGCGGACGTCGTAGCCGGCGCGGCGGGCCGGGTCGCGCAGCACCGTCCAGGCGGCTTCGATGTCGGCGCGCACGCTCTCGACGGCGACGGGATCGAGCAGGAAGTAGCCGCCGATGGAGCGCCCTTCGACGAGGGCCAGGGCGCGGTCGTAGGCCCGCTGGACATCGGCAGGCGTCGCCGATGGCGCGAGATCGAGGACCTCGTACCAGGTGGCCGCGCCCCCGCGTGGCTCGTCGGGGATCACCGGATTTCCCGCCGTCGACGTCGTCACTGAGAGGTCTCCCCCGCTGGGCTCACGCTGCACTGCAGTCCTTTGGTTGCCGATCGCGGCGGCAATTCCGGGTGGTGGGTCACGCGGCCACCTCGTTTTCCACGGGGCGGGCCAGCACCTTGTCGGCGAGCTGGTCGAGGGCCTTTTTGATGGGTGCGTCGGGGGCCACCACGCGCAGCGGCTGGCGCACGCGCACCGCCCGGCGCACGGCCTCGTCCTCGGGCAGCACCGCGAGCACCTCGAGCTGGATGCCCAGGAAGCGCCGGCAGGCCGAGGCCATGTCGTAGGCGACGTGGGCGTCGTCTTCGGTTTCCGTCTTGCGCGCCTGGTTCAACACCAGCTTCGGAACGAAGCGCGCCATCTGCTCGTTCACCTGCCGGCCGACGTCGGGGTTGCGCTTCTCGATGGCCTTCAAGAGATCGGCGGGCGTGTGGATGTTGAGCTTGTTGCGCTGGGCGCGGGCTTCGTCGACGAGGTCCTTGATGCCAAAGGCCTTTTCGACGACGGCGAGGCGGCGGAAGAACGCGGCCTTCAAGAAGCGGTAGGCGTTCTCGACCGAGGTGGGCTCGGGCAGCACCACCAGGATGCCGAGGTGGGCGATCAAGAAGAAGTCGAGGGTGTTGAAGCTGGTGCCGGCGCCGAGGTCGAGGATGACGACGTCGGCTTCGACCTGGCTCAGCTGCCGCAGCAACCGCATCTTTGCCGAATGGTTGGGGTTCGCGGCGGCGATGTCGTCGAGGGCGCCGCTGATGAAGCGCAGGTTCGGAAACGGCGTGGCGACGGCGACGTCTTTCAGCGAGAGCTTGCGTTCGACGACGTCGCTGAGGGTCACGAGCGGCGGCGGGATGCCGAGCACGGTGTGGGCGTTGGCGCCACCGAGGTCGGCGTCAACCAGCAGCACGCGCTGTCCCTTTTCGGCGAGGGCCAGCGACAAATTGGTCGAGACCAGCGTCTTGCCGACGCCGCCCTTGCCACCGCCAATGGCGATGATGCGACCTGCGACCCGTGCCTCGGACATGGATGAAGTCTAACGAGCAACCCCTTGTGAGATCACGAAACCTGCCTTTCCAGGCCACCCGCAGCCCGCGCGATCCCGACCCGCAGGATCACATCCCCCCACATCTGCCCCTCCGCGATTGCGGGTGCCGATCACCCCCGACGACGCCCGCCGAGCTGCCCGGCGAGGCCCTGCTTGACGTCGAACCAGCTCGCCCACGGGTCTTGCTGACGAACGCGCTGGTGCACCGTCAGCACGTTCCAGGCGGGGCGGGTGTCGATCTCGTCCCACGAGAGGGGCACCGACACCGGGGCGTCGGGCCGGGCCCGCGGCGAGTAGGGAGCGATCGCGGTCGCCCCGCGGCCGTTGCGCAGGTAGTCGACAAAGACGCGGCCCACGCGCAGCTGCTTCCTCATGTTGGCGGTGTAGAGGTCGGGCGCGTCGCGTTGCATGTCTTCGGCGAGCGCCTTGCAAAACGCTTTGACGTCGTCCCACGAGGCTTGGCCGTCGAGGGGCACGCACACGTGCAGGCCCTTGCCACCGGTGGACTTCACGAAGCTCACGAGCCCGCGCTCGTCGAGGCGCTCGCGCAATTGGCGGGCGCAGTCGACGACGCGAGACCACGGCAGCTCGTCGCCCGCTGCTGTGAGGCCGGGGTCGACGTCCATGATGATGCGGTCGGGCTGCTCGGGCGACCCCGGCCGCGCGCCCCACGGGTGCAGCTCGATGGCACCCATCTGCACGAGGCCCACGAGGCCGGCGGCATCGTCGACCCTGATCCACCGCTCGCCATCGCCATCGACGTCGAGAGAGCCGATGCCCTCGGGCATGCCCTTGCCGACGTGCTTCTGGAAGAAGCACGCCCCCGCACCGTCGGCGCCCGGACCCGTCGGACAGCGCACCACCGACAACGGCCGCCCCTCGACGTGGGGCAGGATCAACGGCGCCATCACCTCGAAGTAGTGGGCCAGCAGCCCCTTGGTGACGACGGAGTCGTCGCCGAACAAGCGGCGGTCGGCGCTGCTGACGCGCACGCCAGCGACGACCTCGGTGGCCGCCGTGCGCGGGTGCGGCGTCTTTGGCGTCGAAGTCGACGTCGTTGCCGTCGTTGCCGTCGTTGCCGTCGCCGTCGCTTTCTTCTTGGCCGTCGTCGTCGGCTTCTTCTTGCTCACGCCGGGCTCGCGGTTCGAGCGCCACACCGAATCGGTGGCCGCGGCGATCTCGTCGAGTGAGCGGCCGCTGGTCACGCTGGTGTCGGGCAGGTGGTCGACGTCGCCGCCGTCGACGACGTGCTCGTCTTTGCCTTTCATCAACAGCCACGTGTTCTGCTTCGCGTTGCTGCCCGCTCCGTCTTTGGCGGGCAGGCGCACCAGTCGAAAGCGGCCGTTCAGCTTCTCGCCGTGCAGCACCAGGGTCAGCCGTCCGGCCTGCCAGTCGGCGAGGGCGGTGCCGGTGCCGGTGCCGCTCGCTTCGTCGGCGGGCACCGTGAACGTGCCGTGGTCCCACAGCATCACGGTGCCGCCGCCGTATTCGCCTTTTGGGATGGTGCCTTCGAAGCCGCCGTACCCGAGGGGGTGGTCTTCGACCTCGACCGCGAGACGGCGGTCTCGGGGATCGAGGCTCGGGCCCTTGGGCACGGCCCAGCTCTTCAAGACCCCGTCGATCTCGAGGCGGAAGTCGTAGTGCAGCCGCGACGCCGCGTGCTTCTGAACCAGGAACCGCGCGCGCGGTCTCGGCTCGACGACGACGACGGCCGACGGCTCTTCTTCACCGCTGGGCTCGGCGGTCTTCGTGAAGTCACGCTTGGCGCGGTAGCGCCGCAAGCTCTGGTGGGCGGGCCCCGCGCCGCTCGTGCGCGCGAGACCGGGAGCGTTGGATGAAGCCATCAGCCGGCGTGACCGCTGCGGCGCGGCGCGGCGGCGCGCGTGCGACGTGGTCGTCCCGCTGGCGCATGGGCGGCCCGCGAGGCCGCCTGTTTCTTCGACGCCGCAGACGACGACGACGACGACGACGTAGATGACGACGACAGGCGCTGCGACACGCTCTCCTGCAACAAGGCGATGAGGTCGATGCTGGCGTCGATGGGCTCGGCCAGCTTGCGCGGCGTCGGAATGTGCTCGGGGTTCTTTGTGCGGTCGTCGATGATGGCCAGCAGGTCGTCTTTGTAGGTGTCGCGGATGCCGCTGGTGTCGAACGGAGCCTCCATGCCCTCGACGAGCTTCACGGCCATCTCGATCTCGGCGGGCTTGAGCGTGATCTTGCCGAGCTCCGTCTCGAGCTCCAGGTCGTCGACCCCGCGGACTTCGTCGTCGTAGCGCAGCGTCTGCAAGGCGAGCGCGTCACCGACGGGAAAGACCGCGCACAGGGACTGCCGCGCGCGCATCACGACGGTGGCGACGGCGACCTTGCCGGTCATCTGCAGCGCCTGGCGGAACAGCAGGTAGGGCTTGGCCCCCTTTTTCTGCGGCGACAGGAAGTAGGGGCGGTCGAGGCGCAGCGAGGGGATCTCGTCGGCGTCGACAAAGAAGTGGATCTCGATGGTCTCGGTCGCCTTTACGTTGGCGGCCTTGAAGTCGGCGTCGGTGAGCACGACGTATTCGTCTTTGGCGACCTCGTAGCCTTTGATGCGCCGCTCTTTGGGCACCTCGACGCCGGTGACCTTGTTGTAGTGCTTGTAGCCGACGGGGGC
This sequence comes from Myxococcota bacterium, assembly GCA_046593615.1. Taxonomy (GTDB): domain Bacteria; phylum Myxococcota; class UBA727; order UBA727; family VGSZ01; genus VGSZ01. Next base: position 7,201 of record JBKJNL010000788.1, read on the forward strand.
GTGGTCGTCGGCGTCGAGCATCGTCATCGACAGGTCTTCGCCGTGTTCTTCGGCGCTGTGCATCCCGACGGGGATCTGCACGAGGCCGAAGCCGATGACGCCGTTCCACAAAGGTCGCTTGGCCATGACGCTGCTCTCCAGAAAAAAGGACGAACCCAAAACGTTCAAGACAGCGTCGCGCCATCGATGCGGACGGGTCGATGCAGACGCGCTGGGCTCTGCAGAGGCCATGCCTTGCACCGAGCCCCGCCCGCCCTGGCAGCGTCGGGCCTGCGTCGTCGCCGTCCTCGGGTGTGGATCGCGGCCCAACAGTGGCGGGCCGCGTCGGCGGCTGTGTCGCCGCTGTGTCGCCGCTGTGTCGCTGCTGTGTCGCAGGGGTGACCCCCAGTGGGGCGTGATGTCTCGATCGTGCGGGGCGATGGCGCGCGCGGCGGAGCGATCGCGGCGCGGCGTCCACGTCGTCAAACGCGCTGTTGGCCGGGACGCGCGCGATGATGTGGGCACGGGCTGTGCTCATCGAGTCGGAGCGTCAAACCTCTCTCTGGAGCGAGCCATGGACATCTACAAGATCCTTCACGACGAGCACCTGCAGGTGCTGGCCAACTTCGACCATGTGAAGACCGCTCGGCACAAAAGCCGCGGTCCGATCGTCGACCAGATCATCGACGAGCTCACGGCCCACAGCATGGCCGAGGACATGGTGCTCTACGACCGCCTCATCGACGCCCAGCAGGACATCATCCTCGAGGCCAAGGAAGAGCACCTCATCGTCTCGAGCCTGCTCGAAGATCTGAAGTTGATGCGCATCGAAGACGAGCGCTTCGACGCCAAGATCAAGGTGCTCACCGACGTGCTGAAGCACCACATCGAAGAAGAAGAAGACGAGCTCTTCAGCCAGGCCCGGCGCGTGTTCGACGACGCCATCTCCGAGAGCTTCGCCGGCGAATACCTGGCGCTGAAGGCCCAGCTGCAGAAGCGGCCGCAGCTGATGCGCCTGGGCCAGGCCCGGCTGAAGAAGGTCGTCGACGACGTCGGCCACGTGCTGCGCCCGCACCACTGAGCACCGATCGAACCTTCGTGAAGAAGCACGGCGTTGGCGCCGTGCTTTCTTTTTCGTCTTCGATTTCACGCGCGCATCACGCGCGCATCACGCCTGCACGCGCGCATCACGCGCGCATTGGGGCAGCAATGCGAGCCCAACAGCCGCGCTGGCGCGAGACCTCGTGGGCACGACGCGCTCTGCGCGAGCTGATCGCGGCACAGGCAATGCACGAACAACGTGATGCACGTTTTGCCGAGGTGACGACGTCAATCCAGACGCCTGGACCTCGATCGAGGAGAGAGCCATGACGATTCGCATCTGGAAACTTTCGCTTCCGTTCATCGTCGCCGGTCTGGTTCCCGTCGCCGCATTTGCCGACAACCAGGACGACATCACCACCGGAACGCAGGTGTCGAACGACGCCCAAGAGGACTGCGTCAACAAATGCCTGCAAGAGGCCTCGGCTTCGCAGACGGCGCCGAAGTCAAAAGCCAAGACCGCCAAAAAGGCGTCGTCGAAAAAGACCTCGACCGTGGCCCAGGACGACACCGGCGTGTTCCCGAACATGGGCGCGGACTCCGAGAGCAAGGGCACCGGCGTCTACGGCAACCTCGGCGCGACGACGTTGTATCCGGACCAGGCGACGCTCGACGGCATCCGCTCCGAGGAGCGGGCCCGCGCCGCCGAGGAGTTCAGCACCGATCAACAGCAGTCGCACCAGGCCCACCAGTCCGAGATCGAGCGGGCGCGCCTGGAGTCGAAGAGCCAGGCCGAGAGCGAGGCCAGCCAGGCGCTCTCCGCCGAGCGCCAGCGCTATGAGCAGGCCCTCGCCGACGAACGCTCGAAGAGCGAGAAGATCGGCGACGCCCTGATCACGCCGGCCGGCGTCTACGGCTTCATCGGTGGCGGCGCGACCAACTTCACGCAGCCCGAGGCCAACGGCGCCACCGAGGCCGGCGGCTACTGGGACGCCCGCGTCGGCGTCGGCACGCGCAGCATCCTCGGCGGCGAAATCGCGTACACCGGCTCGGCCCGAGACATCCAGGCGCTCGGCGTCGGCGAAGAAGCGTTTCTGTTGAGCAACGGCATCGAAGGCGTCGCCCGCTTGAATGTCCCGATCACGCCCGGCGAAGGCAAGGTGCTCATCGAGCCCTACACCTTTGGTGGCATCGGCTGGAACCGCTACAACGTCGTCAGCGACGCCTCGCTCAGCGCCGACTTCACCAACGAAGACGACATCATGACCGTGCCCCTCGGCCTCGGCATGGCCTTTGGCGTAAACGGGGTCACCCTCGACACCCGCGCCACCTACCGCCAGGCGATCGGCTCCGACCTGCTGGGCTCAGAGACCAGCAGCTTCGGTGAGAGCTCGCTGAACTCATGGGCCGCGGGCGCCGCGCTGGGCTTCGAGTTCTGAACGATCTCGCGCGCGAAGCCGTCGCGGCTGCGCGGGGATGGCTGACAGCAGCAGGCTGACAGCAGACCGCCGGGCTTCCCCGGCGGTCGCTTTTGCGCAGATGGCGAGGTGCCGGTGCCGTCGCGAGTCAGGGTCCGCAGGCGCCCCACAGCGCGCGCAGCGCGTCGACGTCGAAGTCGTTGGGCGCGGTCTCAAGGTTGCCGTCGTTCATCACCGAGGCGTCGTCGTCGACGTCGACGTGCAACAGGCCAAAGGCGTGGCCGATCTCGTGGGCGATGGTGATGGCCCGCTGCCGGTCGTCGTCCATGTCGTCGTTGATGTAGACGATGGCGCCGACGTCGTCGTAGTAGCCGTGGAAATTGCTGCCGGCTTCGTCGAAGTGCAGCGGGATGACGGGCGCGCTGTCGGCGGCGTCGGAGTCGGCGTCGTCGTCGTCGGAGTCGAGCGTGCCGTCGCCTTGCACGCTGAGCTGCGAGCCGGCGGTGTCGTTCCACAGCGCGACGCCGCGAAACACGCTCTCTTTTTCGCGGGCGCTGCCGTCGACGGGGGCGATCACGAGCGGTGCGCACGGATCGAAGACGGTGTCGATCTTGCCGTCGCCCTTGGACTGGCCGCAGGCGGTGGTGGTGAGAGGCACGAGCAGCGCGACGAGCAGGGGGGCAACGCGGGCGAGCACGCGCGGGTGCGTCACGGACGGGCTCGCGCGGACGCCAGCGTGATGTCGCCCATCATCGGCGCGACGGGGAACGAGTCGAAGCGCTCGGCCATCTCGACGACGCACATGACGCCGTAGCGGGCGTGGCTGCCGCAGGAGACGCCGGCGGCGGCGTAGACGGGATCGAGCAGGGCCCGGCGGTGGCCGCGGTCGGCGATGCCGTCGTCGATGAGCAGGTCGATGACGATGTCGCGGGCGCTGCTCCAGCCGTAGTCGATGACCTCGGCCGAGCGACCGCGCGAGACGCCGTGGCGCGAGATGCGCGTCAGGCTGTTGCTGCCGTCTTCGCCGCGGTGGCCGATGGCGCGGGTGGTGCCCTGGGTGCTCACGTGGTCAGAGGCCGCGCGAGAGAGGCCGTCGATCCAGCCCATGGTCTGCGAGGCCGGCGTGCGCTCGAGCACCGCGATCGCCTCGTGCAGGGCGGCGGCGCCTTCGAGGGTCTTGATCGCCTTGTTCTGGCCCGGGACGAGGAGGACGTTGCCGCGGTAGTTCGCTTGCCAGGTGCGAACGGCGTGGGCGTAGGCGACGGGATTTCTGCGCAGCAGGTTGATCTCGGCGAGCACGTCGGCTTCGAGGGCGCTGGGGACGCGGCCGCCCACGTCGCGCACCGCCGCCAGGCGCACCGACGACGTCGACATCGTCTGCTCGCTGGCCCGGGCGGTGGAACTGGAGTTGGAGTCGAGGCGCTCGGCGCCGAAGGAGCTGATGCAACCCGTCATCACGAGCCCGAAGACCAATCCGGCGCAAAGCATCGAAACGGCGTGGCGCATGCGTCCCTTGCCGCTGCTCGTCGATCCCCTTTCACCAGGGCGAGGTCGGACGAGCCAGCATCTACGGTGAGGTTGTTGTCGGCTTTGCGAGCGTGACGGCCGGTGCCGGTTGGGTCAATTCTGCGACATGTGGCTGTCTCGTTCTTCGTCACAAAGCAGCGCTTGGTGAAGCCTGCCTCGCTGCCTGGACGTACGAACGTCGACGGTCGTCTGCAGCGAACTGCCTCGCTGGGGCGTCTCTGTCGGTGCGCGGCGCGGCGCGTTGAAGTGAGCGCCTGCGCACGGTGTGTCGATCGAGTCGAAGTGAGCGACCGCGATCGGCGCGCAGCCAACGCGCCCCCGTCGTCGGTCAATCACCCGACGCCCCACTTCCGGGTGTGGCAGACACTCTCGCCATGCGGATGAAATTTATTTTCAGCGGGGCCCTGATCTGTTGCCAGATCTCGCTCGTCGCCGGCTGCGACGGCACTGCTGGGCCCGGCGGTCCCGGCGGTGGCGTCGTCGATCCCACGGCTCCGCCGGTCGTGCCCCTGCCCGTCGACCCCGACCTCAGCGCCCGCGGACCGCGGCCGTCGACGACGTTCGCCCCCGCCGAAGCCCGCCTGCGGCGCCTGCTGCAGCCGCAATACGAAAACGCCGTCAACGACCTGCTCGGCAGCGCCGCCGCCGAGCAGGCGGCCCCGCCCCCCGATGTGCCCTTGAACGGCTTCGTCTCCGTCGGCGCCGGCGACCTCAGCCTCTCGGCCAGCGGCGTCGAGAGCTACGAAGCCAGCGCCGCCGCCGTCGCCGCCGCCGCCGCCAGCGACCCCGGCTCACCGCTGCGCACGTTGTGCACGCCCGCCAGCGTCGACGACGTCGCCTGCTACGGCCAGCTCGCCGAGCGCCTGGGGCGCCGCGCCTTTCGCCGCACGCTGTCGGCCGATGAAGTCGCGCGCTACCGCGACATCGCCGTGCAGGCCGCCACGGCCTACGACGACGTCGTGAAAGGCGCCGAATATCTGGCGCTGGCTTTGTTGCAGAGCCCGCACTTCCTCTACCAGGTCGAGATCGGCGAGCCCGGCGACTCCCCTCAAGCCCGCCGCCTCACCGGCGTCGAGCTGGCCACCCGCTTGAGCTTCTTTCTCACCGGCGCCCCGCCGAACGACACCCTGCTCGACGCCGCCGAAGCCGGCGCGCTGTCGTCGCCGACGGCGCTCGAGGCCGAGGCCCGGTCGCTGCTCGCCGACCCCCGCGCCAAAGAAGCCCTGCGCAGCTACTTCGCCGAGAAGCTGCAGGTCGCGCTGTTGCCGACGTTGAGCCGGCCGACGCCGGCTGCGGGCACGGCGGGCACGGCGGCAGTCGAGCTCACCGTCGCTGTGCGTCAGCTGATGGTCGAAGAGACCCTGCGCACCATCGACGACGTCGTGTTCACCAGAAACGTCGACGCCCGCGAGCTGCTCACCACGCGCGACACCTTCGTCAACGACGAGCTCGCCGGCTACTACGGCTTCGACCTGCCGGGCTCGGGCGCGCTCTTCCAGCGCGTGCGCACCCCCGACGTCGAAGGCCGCGCCGGCATCTTTTCGCAGGGCGCTTTTCTGGTGCGCTTCGCCCATCCCGACCGCAGCTCGCCGACCCTGCGCGGCAAGTTCCTGCGCGAGCAGCTGTTGTGCAGCGCGGTGCCCGCACCCCCCAACGACGTCGTCACCACCCTGCCCCCCGGCGACGACGACAACCTGCCGCGCACCACCCGCGACCGCCTGGAAGCCCACGCCGTGCTGCCGCGCTGCGCCGGCTGCCACGCCGCCATGGACCCGATGGGCTACGCCTTTGAGAACTTCGACCAGTACGGCCGCTACCGCACCCATGAAAACGGTCTGCCCATCGACGCCTCCGCCGAGCTCGACGGCGAGCCCGCCGACGGCGCCGTCGGCTTCATGGGCTTGATCGACGGCCGCAGCGACATGGTCTCGTGCCTGGTGCGCGGCCTGTTCCGCCACGGCACCGGCCACCTCGAAGAACAAGGCGAAGACCCCAGCCTCTACGACGTCGACACCGCTTTCATCGGCTCGGGCCTGCGCCTGCAAGAGGCCCTGGTCGCCATCGCCGTCTCCGACGCCTTTCTCTTCGTCAACACGCTCGACTCCGCACCGGATGCCGAAGAGGGTGGGGGTCAGCCATGAGCAAATCTTTGCTGAACAAGAATCAATTGAAGCGGCGCACCTTCTTGCGTGGACTGGGTGGCGCCATGCTGGCCCTGCCGGTGCTTGAGTGTATGATGGACAGCCACGGCATGGCGCTGGCCCAGGGGCAGCCGCTGCCGAAGCGCTTCGGCGTGTTCTTCTGGGGCAACGGTGTCCGCCTCGACCGTTGGGTGCCGTCGGCGACCGGACCGGGCTTTGCGCTGTCGCCGGCCCTGGCGCCCCTGCAGCCGGTGAAAGACTACGTCAACGTCATCACCAACTATGAGATCAAAGCCCGGGGTCCGCGCGGTCACCACGATGGTGTGTCGGGCATGCTTTCGGGCGTCGAATTCATCGAGCTGCCGCACCCGAGCAGCAACTACTCGAGCAAATTCGGCGGGCCGTCGATCGACAACCTCTTGCATGCCGACCTCGGCGTCGCCGAGTCGAAGCCGGTGTTGAACCTGCGCACCGTCGACGAGATCGTCGACGGCGAAGGCCCGACGCTGCAGTTCATCTCGCACAAAGGTCCTGATGAGCCGCAGACCGCGGTGCGCTCGCCGGCCGCGGTCTGGGACCAGCTGTTCGGCAGCTTCACGCCTGTGGGTACGACGGACCCGAAGAACAGCCTGCGCACGAGCATCCTCGACCTCGTCAAGGGCGACATCGAGCGCCTGCAGCCGAAGCTCTCGGGCCACGATCGCCAGCGCCTCGACGCCCACCTCACCGGCCTCAGCGAGCTGCGGTCGCGCATCGGCGCCCTGCCCCCTGAGCTCACCGGCAGCTGCTCGATCCCCGAGCAGGTGTCGGCGACGCAGGGCACGTTGCGCGAGGTCATCGACCTGCACGCCAGCCTCGTGGCCATGGCCTTTGCCTGCGACACCCGCCAGATCGCCACCGTGCAGTTCACGGGATCGGTCGGCTACACGGTGTTCCCCGGCATGAGCGCGGGCCACCACGACCTCACGCACCAGGACGTCGCCGAAGCCCAGGACAACGTGCACGCGACGACGGTGCACACGATGGAGTGCTTCTCGGCCCTCATGCAAAAGATGCGGGACACCCCCGAAGGCGCCGGCAACCTGCTCGACAATTCGCTGTGGATGGCGACGTCGGACACCGCCGAAGGCCTCGTCCACTCCGTCGCCGACTACCCCGTCGTCTTGTGCGGCCGCGCCGGCGGCGCCATGCGCTTCCCCGGCACCCACGTGCGCGGCGGGCAGCTGCTCGGCTTGCGCAAGAACACCAACGACATCCTCGTGACCATCCTGCGGGCCATGGGCAGCGCGCGCACGTCGATCGGCAGCGGCACATCGGCGTCGTCGACGGTGATCGACGAGATCCTCAGCTGAGCGCCGGCGCGGATCGAAGAAGAAACGAAAAAAAAGCCGGGCGCAGGCCCGGCTTTTTGTTTCTCGTTCACCGCCCGTTGGCGGTCGCTCCGCTCAGAAGTTGACGCACTGGCCGGCGACGCAGACCGAGGCCGCGTCGCAGACGGTGACGCAGTCGCCGCAGTGGGCGTTGTCGCTGGTGAAGTCGACGCAGATGTCGCCGTTGGCGGCCGGGCACGCGTCGGGGCGGACCGTGGTGCAGGCGCAGTCGGCAAAGGCGCAGACGTCGGCGTCGCAGGATCCGACGGTCTCGGCGCCGCTGGGGGAGAGCGGGCTGAGGCCTTCGTGGTGCCAGACCCAACGCACGGTCTCGAGGTCGGCGGTGATCGAGCACATGTCGGCGAGGTCGGCGTGGAAGCTGATGACCTCGTGGCGACCGTCCTGCAGGAAGGTGCGCATGATGGCCCGGCCACCGGTGAGCGGGTCGACGCCGGCGTACGCCACGGCGTCTTCGCCGCCGAAGCGCTCGAGCATGCCCCACAGCGCCCAGCTGTCGCAGGTCGTGGCACCGGCGAGCGCCGGCAAGACGCCCGAGGTCACCGCGCCGCTTTCGACGTCGATGACGACGAAGCGCTCGGCGATGACCAGACCCACGCGATCGAGGCCGGCAAAGACGGCGTTCTGCGCGCCGGGCGAGGTGACGCCCAGGGCGATGTCGGTGCCAAAGGCCACGGTCGAGGGGTTGATGACGACCCCGGTGATCAGGTCGAGGGTGACGATGCCGTTGATGGCGGCGGGGTCGCTGGTGCGATCGTCGAAGGGCACGCCGTTGACGGCGAGCGACAAGAGCCGGTCGTCGCGGAAGTCGGTGAACAGGCCGTCGTACAGCTGGGTGCCGTACACCTCCATGCCGTCGAGGCTGCCGAGCGGGAAGCGGCCCGTGGCCGTGTCGCCCGTGTAGTAGGCGCTGTTGCCGGCCACCGCGATGCCGCCGCGATCGTCGCCGGTGAGGGCCTCGTGCTCGGCGGTGCGGCAGTCCACGGCGGGGGCCGAGGCCAGCTGCAGTTGGTCGCCCGTGCGGCACGTGCCGCGGAAGCAGCGCTCGCCGTCGTTGCAGGGATCATCGCAGGCGCCGCAGTTCGCTTCGTCGTTGCCGACGTCGGTGCAGCCGTTGACGTCGCAGGCCTCGAGGTCGCGGTTGGCGCAGGTACACGCGCCTTCGATGCAGGACGATGCCCCCGGGCAATCCTGGCCGTCGTTGGGGCCGACGCAGTCGGCGGTGGCGCCGCAGAAATTGTTCTCGATGAGCGGGTCGATGCACCGGGCCCCGCAGCGGACCTCGCCCTGGGCGCACGGGGGCTCGCCTTCGCCTTCGCCCTCGCCCTCGCCCTCGCCCTCGCCCTCGCCTTCGCCTTCACCTTCGCCTTCGCCGCCGCCCACGCACGACGAGATGTCCGTCGGATCGACGTTGCCGGGGCACGCTTCGCCGGCACCGCATGCTTCGCAGAACTGGCAGGCGGCGATGGCTGTGTTGCCTTCGCAGTCGTCGTCGATGGCGCCGCAGCCGCAGTCGCAGCCGTCGCGCGCCCCGAAGAAGCCGGGGTCGCACGTCCACGACGCGGGCACGATCACTTCGCCCTCGCCTTCGCC
>JBKJNL010000828.1:0-4782 GCA_046593615.1 Myxococcota bacterium
GACGCCCCGAGCTGTACAAGTAGCGCCCGACGAATCCGATCAGTGCTCAGCGTCGCCGAGACCGAGCTTCTTGTAGAGCCGCGCCAGCGGCGCCGGCGCCCACCAGTTCCACTCGCCCATCAGCTTCATCGCCGCCGGCACCAGCAGGGCGCGGATGATGGTCGCGTCGAGGAACACGGCCAGCGCCATGCCCAGGCCCAGCGACTTCATGAACACGATGTGGCTGGTGCCAAAGGCGCCGATGACGACGACCAGCAGCAAGGCGGCCGAGGTGATGAGCCGGCCGGTGCGGGCCAGGCCGAGGGCCACGGCTTTGTCGTTGTCGCCGGTGCGTTTGTATTCTTCTTGGATGCGAGACAGGATCAATACTTCATAGTCCATCGACAACCCAAACACGATCGAAAACATCAGCAGCGGTGAGGCCGCGTCGCTGATGCCGAGGGGCTGGTAGTTCAACAGCTCGGCGAAGCGGCCGTCCTGGAAGACCCAGACGATGGCGCCGAAGCTGGCCGAGATCGACAGCGCATTCATCACCATGGCCTTGAGCGGCAGGGTCACCGAGCCGAACACCAGGAACAGCACCACGAACATCACGAGGATGACGGTGCCCAGCATCCAGGGGGCTTTGGCGACGAGGATGTCTTGCAGGTCGATCAGGTAGGCGCCGGGACCGCCGACCTTGATGTCGACGCCGGGAATCTCGAGGGCGCGGATGGCATGCACCACCGCCAGCGACTCCGGCTTGTTGTATTGCATGTCGAGCAAGATGGCGAAGCGCATGACCGAGCCCGCGGCAAAGGCATCGATGCCCATGAGCGCGGTCTTGTCGGTCTTCTCGAGCTCGGCGCGCGGCGTCGACAATTTCTGCAGCAATTGTTCGCGGTCGATGTTGGGAACCAACGTAAACAGGCCCGACACGATCTTCGGCTTCGCCATGTTCGGGTCGTTGTCGGCGATGTGCACCAGCGTGTCCGAGACCTTCCAGAGGATCTCAAGGTTCTCGCGCGACAGCGACGAGCCTTTGACGGTGACGGCGACGTCGATGGGGGTCAGCTGGTCGCCGTCGAATTCGCGATCGAGGATCTCGTTGGCGATGTAGGCGAGGTCGCCGCGGGGCAGCACGCGGTAGTCGGGGAACGCCGGCTCGAAGCGCCGAAACGGCAACCCGAGGATGATCATCGGGATGAGCACGCCAATGGCGACGAGCACGGGGCGCTTCATCACCAGGTTGGCGACGGTGTGCCAGAGGCCGGTGTCGTCGGCGTTGGCCACGCGCTTCTTCAGCCACGGCAGGCGCAGGGCGTCGATCCTGGTGCCCATGATGGCCATCAACGCGGGCAGCAACGTCAGCGACAAGACGATGCAGCCGACGACGACCAGGATGCCGCCCTGGGCCATCGAGCGCAGGAACATCTGCGGGAAGAAGAACAAGCCAAGCAGGCTGGCAGCGACGGTGACGCCAGAAAAAGCGACGGCCCGCCCGGTGGTCGAGACGGTGCGGACGATGGCGGCTTCGATGTCGGTGGGGGAGCCGGCCTGTCGATCGAGCTCCTCGCGAAATCGATTCACGAGGAACAGCGAGTAGTCGATGGCCAGGCCGAGCCCGAGCAGCGACACGATGTTCACGGCAAACACGCTGACGGGCGTGAACTCCGTCAGGGCCCGCAGCCCAGCCATCGACATCACCAGCGACAAGATGCCGAGCAACAACGGCAGCGACGCCGACGCGCCCGAGCCAAAGATGAAGAACAACATCACGCCGGTGATGGGCAGGGCGACGGCTTCGGCGCGCACGAGGTCGCCGGCGATGATGCGTTCGACGCCCGAGGCCACCGGCACCACGCCACCGATCTGCGTCGTCAACGGCGGCGCCTGGAGCAGCGGCGTCAGGCGGCGCACGGCTTCGAATTTTTCGTGGTCGGCGCCGCGCAGCGTGAGCATCAAAAAGGTGCGGCTCTTGTCTTTGGTGATGAGCTGCGGCGCGCCGGTCTCGTACCAGCTGACGTGGCTGACGACGGAGGGGTCTTTCTCGACGCGCGAGATGGCCTCAAAGGCCGCGCTGTAGGCCTCGATGTCGTCGACGGTGCCCGACGGCGCCGTCCACAGGGCGAGGATGTCGGCGCCGCCGCTCTTGATCTCGCTCTCGAGAGTCTGCGAGGCGATCCAGCTCTCGCTGGTGTGGACTTCGAACCCGCCGGCCTGCAGCTTCGGAAACACCGTGGCGGCCGCCCAGACCAACAGCGGTGTCACCAGCGCGTAGACGACGAGGATGGCGAAGCGGTTGCGGTACGAGAAGTGGCCGATGGCTTTGAACACGCAGCACTTCTAATGCTTTCGTGTTGGCGCCGCACAGCGGAAATCGGCGCCGCCGACGACGACGTCGCCGGTGAGGCCGTGGCCGGGTCGAAGCGGCAGGGTCTGAGGGGCCGACGACGTCAAACGGGTTGTGTTCCCGCCGGGATTGGGAGCAACCTGCGCCGGCTCGACGTCGACCGGCGGCGCTCGTGGTTGTTTCGTGAGGGCGAGGAGCCAGATGACCAGACGCCACGAAGAGGTCTTCGACGTCGCCCTGCCCCGAGAGCGCGTGTGGGCCGTGATGGCCGACACCCAGCACCTGAACCAGCTGTTCTTCGGCCTCGGCGCCGGAAAGATCATCGCCCGCGATGGCGAAAAGGCCCGCCTCCGCGGCACCTTTGGCTTGTTCGCGCCGGAGTACGACGAGTTCCCCTGGTCGTTCGACGTGCCGCGCCACTACCAGAACATCCGCGTCTTCACGAAAGGCGTGCTGAAGAGCCTCGAGACCGAGTGCACCCTCACCGATCTCTCGACCGCGCCGGCTGACAGCGGCGGCGGCAGCGGCACCCGCGTCCGCTACTCCCTCGTCGTCAAAGGCAGCGGCCCCCTCGGCGCCATCGCCACCTTTGTCGTCGTGCGCCGGCTCAGGGCCGGGCTCGCGGCCGCCCGGGTGATGCTCGAGAAGATGGCCCGGGGGGCTGCGCTGTCGGCCCAGATCCAGGGCGGCGTGCAGTGGCCGCCGGCCAACCCCCAACGCGAAGCGGTGCTGGCCCGCGCCCGCGCCATCTGCGCCACCATCGACGCCGACCCCGCCGTGACGCTGGCCGACGAAGAGCGGTCCATCCTCGAGCAGCTCGTCCTCTACGTCGCCGACGCCACCGACGCCGACATCGCCCGCATGCGCCCCTACGAGCTGGCCGACTTGTGGGCGACGGCACGCAAGCCGACGCTGCTGACGTTTCTGCGCGCGGCCAAGGGCGGGCTGCTGCGCCTGTCGTGGGACGTGCTGTGCCCTTCGTGCGAAGCGCCGACGACGGTCGAGACGCTGAAAGACCTGCCTGCGGGCGGCCACTGCCCGGCCTGTGACATCGATTTCACGGCGGGGTTCGAGCAGAACGTCGAAGCCACGTTCCGGCCCGAGCCACAGGTGCGCCAGGCCGAGCGGCTGGTTTTCTGTCACGGCTCGCCGGCGTCGACAAAAGCCTGGCTCGCCCAATTCGTCATCGCCAGCCACACCCAGCACGCGCTCAAGCTCAAGCTCGGCGCGGGCCGTTACCGCCTGCAGGCCCAGAGCGTGAGCCGTCCGACCCTGGTCGATGTCGTCGACGAGGGCGGCGTCTTCGAGCTGCATGTGCCGCTCGAGAAGAGCGAGGGCGCGCTGCGCTTGCCGGCCAGCGTGCCGGCGTTGCAGGCCGGCGAGGTCTGCATCGTCGTCGACAACGTCGACGACCAGCCCCACCGGGTGCAGCTCGCCCACCGGGCGTTTGCGTCGCAGGCCGCGACCGCCGCCGACGTCACCAGCCTCAAGCTGTTTCGCGATCTGTTCGGCCGCGAGGTGCTCTCTGCCGACCAGCATGTCGGCGTGGGGCAGATGGCGATCCTGTTCACCGACCTCGTGGGCAGCACGGCCCTGTACGAGCGCATCGGTGACGCAGCGGCCTACGGGCTCGTGCGCGAGCACTTCAAGCTGCTGTTCCGGGCCATCGAAGATCACCACGGCCGCGTCGTCAAAACCGTCGGCGACTGCGTGATGGCGGCGTTCGATCTGCCGAGCGACGCCTGCCGCGCCGGCTTCGACTGCATCGCGGTCTTGCGCGAGCTGCGCGACGCCGACGGCAACGTCCCCGGCGTGCGGCTCAAGGTCGGCGTGCACACCGGCTCGTGTCTCGCCGTCGAAGCCAACGACAACGTCGACTACTTCGGCCGCACGGTGAACATCGCCGCCCGCGTCGAGAGCCTGGCCGCCCCCGACGAGCTGGTGCTCTCGTGGAGCGTCATGGCCGCCCGCGACGTCCGCGCCTGGGTCGACGAGCTGGCGCAGGCGGGCCACGGCGTGCAGACCGACCACAAGCGCGTCAAGGGCATCGAAGGCGACGTCGCGGTCGTCCGCGTCGCTGTGCTTGAGCACCCGGTGGCCATCGTTCGCCAGCTGCAGCCGGTGGCCGAGCCCTCGGGACCCGTCGACGCCGTCACCGAGCCGGTTGGCGTGACGACGACGACGTCGACCGCGGTGGCGACCACCGATGCTTCATCGGCTGCGGCGGCGACCTCCGTGCCGACCCCCGACGACACGCAGGTGCCCGTGTGACGCTGACCTCCGTCGCCCTCGTCATCGCGTTCGGCGTCGGGCACGCCGTGGGAGGCGCCGCGCCCGTGCTGACGCCATGCACGCTGGCCCACCCCGCCGGCCCACGCGCCTACGCCCGCTGCGGCGCCGTCGACGTCGCCATCGATGCCGCGCATCCCGAAAAGACGCTGTCGGTGGGC
>JBKJNL010000872.1:0-5675 GCA_046593615.1 Myxococcota bacterium
GACAACCGCGAGCTCGAAGAGCTGGTGTTCGCGATCGTGCTCTCCTACGACCTGCAGCTCGCCCGCCGCGGCGAGGCGCCGACGTTGTTGGCGGCGTCGTTGTCGGCGGCCCGTCCCGAGGTCCGCTACGCGGCGGCGCGCGCGCTCGAGCTCCGCAGCACGATTTCCGACGAGAAGGGCGACGGCTACACCGCCCACCTCATCGAGGTGCTCGGTCCCGAGAAGCCCGAAAAAGCCGCGGACATGAAGGGCTGGCCCGACGAGCCCACGCGCGCCCGGCTGATGATTTCGCTCGCCGAGGCCCTCGGCTCGCCGATCTCCGAGCAGCGCTACGCCGCGGCCTCGGCGCTGTTGCACAAGCAGAACCCCAAAGCGTTCTTCAAAGCCGCCGAAGACGCCGTGAAGATGCGCTCGCTGGCGACGCCGTGGACGCCCGACAACCGCCCCCGTCCCGTCGACGCGACCGGCGCCGAAGGCACCGCCCCCGTCGCCCGCGTGAAGGGCTTTCTGCGCCGCGTGTTTTCGACGACGTCGGCGGCGGCGTCCACGCCTGGTGCGTCGGCGCCGACGTCGAAGCTGCCGGCGGCCGAACAACAACGCCTGCGCCTGCTGGCCTTTGGCGCCTACGTCGGCCTCTTGCGCCAGGCGGTCTCTGGCGACGATGCCCAACGTGTGCGTCGCGACGCCGTCGACCGCATCGTCGAGCTGGGATCGCACCCACCCTCCGGGACGGGGCCCCTGGGCGTCGGCAAAGACGCCGCCCTGCCGGCGCTCACCCGCGCCCTCGACGACAGCCAGCACCTCGTGCGCAAGGCGGCGCTCGCGGGCCTGAAGAAGCTGTTCCAGGCCACCGGCGGTTCTGTCGACGACGCCTTGGCCCTCGCCCTGCGCGTGCCCGCCAGCGACGTCGCCAAAGCCGCCCTCGAAGAGCTGGCCGAGCGCGGGCAGCTCTCGCGCGTCGAGCAGGCCCTCGCTTCGCCGGTTGCCGAAGTGCGGAAGCAGGCGTTCGAAACCCTGGAACGCTTTGTCGGCAAAGGGGGCGCCCCCAAGGGCTCCATCGCCCACCTCGTGCTGGCCCTGAAGAGCGACCACGACGACCTGCGCCTCTCGGTGGTCAAGCAGTTGGCCAAACGAAAAGGCGACGCCTCCGTCGGAGACGCCCTCGCCGCCGCCCTCGACAGCGAGCACAAGGGCCTGGCCCTGCGCGCCGCTGAGATCCTGGCCGAGCGCGAAGACGTGCGCGGCATCGACACCCTGACGACGCTGGCCCGCGGCGAAGACGACAAGCAGGTGAAGCGCGCCCGGGCGGCCCTCGCCCTGCTGGGCGCGACCCGGGGTGGCAAGGCCGCCACCGACGCGCTCCTGTCGCTCGTCGATGACCCGGGCGTGAGAGCCCTCGATCTGCTCGCCGAAAACCTCGGCGAGACCAAGAGCAAAGCGACCCTCGAGACCCTGGGGCGCCTGACCGATCACGAAAACCTTGCGGTGCGCAACGCTGCCTTTGCCGCCGCCGTCGTCGTCATCGGCAAAAAGAAGAAGCGCGACGACGTCGCCGCCGCGGCGTTCTTTCCGGTGGCCACGCGCAGCAAAGATCCTGAAATCAAGAAGCTCGCCCTCGAAGAGCTCAAGGCCTCGGGCAAAGGAACCGTCGCTGACGAAGCCGTCGTCTCGTTGTTCGCCGACCGCGAAGTCGAGGTCCGCGTCGCCGCCGTCTCCTGCTACGCCGAGCGCTGCAAGAAGACCGCGTCGCCCACCGGTCCCCTCGAGGACGTCGTCAAGAAGGGCGC
Source organism: Myxococcota bacterium (assembly GCA_046593615.1). GTDB lineage: Bacteria > Myxococcota > UBA727 > UBA727 > VGSZ01 > VGSZ01. The sequence goes on from JBKJNL010000872.1 coordinate 1,788, forward strand.
GCGCGAGCTGACGCTGCCCGCCGCCGAAGGCCTCGCCGTCGCCGTCGGCCACGCCGCCGCCAACGTCGCGCTGGTGCCTCTGCTGCTCGTCACCCGGGCCGCTGAAGAGAGCGACGAGCGGGCCCGGGCGCTTGTCGCTGTCGGTCGCCTCGGCGACGCCCGCGCCCTGCCCGAGCTTGAGCTCATCGCCGACGGCGGCACCGAAGAAGCCCCCGCCGACGCCACCATGCAGGTCGCGGCCCTCGAGGGCCTCGGTCGACTGCACAACAGCTTGAGCGACCCCGCCGCCCGCGCGCGCATCTGGGAGCGCCTCGAAGCCGCCGCGACCTCGTCTGACGACGACGACCGCGCCTGGCGCGCCGTCCGCGGCCTGCGCGCCGTCGGCGACGACCGGGCAAAGGCGATGCTCGTGCGCGTGCTCGACGGCGAACCCGGCGACGAAGTCGTCAAAGAAGCCTGCGAAGCCGTCGCCGCCCTCGACGTCAGAGAAGCCGAAGGCACCCTCGCCGACAAGCTCGAAAGCTGGGACGACGACATCCGCGCCGCGGCCAAGAAGGCCCTCGACAAGCTGTTCCCCAAAGACCGCACCCGCGTCGAGCTGCACGTGCTCGACAAGGCCAACGACGACGACGAAAAGAAAAAGGCCGCCACCTACCTGGCCGCCGAGGGCGACGCCGCGGTGCTCTTGCCGCGCCTCGCGACCCTCGACGACGCCGAGCTGCGGGCCCGCCTGCGCGTCGGCCTGTTGCGCCGCGACCAGCTGCCCATCGCCCCGCTGGCGGCGCTCATCGCCAGCACCAAAAACGAAGCCGTCAAAGAAGGCGCCGCCGTCGTCGTCGGCCGCGGCTGGCCCACAGACGACGGCAAAGCCCTCGCCGACGCGCTGGCCACCGCCGAAGACAAGCTCAAAAAAGGCCACGAGCTGGGCGTCGACGACGACGAGCTGCCCGCCGCCTGGAACGCGGTGCTGCAGGCCCTGCAGCACGTCGACGTCGCCCGCGCCGCCTCGTTGGCCCGCACGCGCTTGCGGGAGCATGTGCCGGCGCCGGTGCGGCGCGTGTTTCTGCAGGCCATCGGTGCTGCCGGAAAAGATGGCGGAAAAGATGGCGGCAAGGATGGCGGAAAAGCTGGCGGCAAAGACAGCGTCGCCGGCGACGTCGAATTGCTCGTGGCCGCGCTCGGTGACCCCGAGATCGGCTGCCGCGTGGCCGCGGCCCAGGCGCTGCGCGCCCTCGTCGGCAAAGACGCCTGGAACAAGGGCAAAAAGGCGGCGGCGAAAGATCCGCACCGCTTCGCCGACGTCATGCCGGCCGACCCCGCGCTGTTGAGCGACGAGAGCGCGCGCCCCGCGCTGCTGCCGCTGTTGTTGAACGCAAACACCGCGGCGCTCACCGCAGCCGTCGACGACAAAGCGATCCGCCGCCCGGTCATCGACATCCTCGGCCGCGCCGACGACGACGACGTCCGCGCGAAGCTGTCGGAGATCGCCCGCGACCAGAGCGGCGCCGACGAAGCCACCCGCAAGGCCGCCTACCGCTCGCTGCGCCGTTCGTTGCGCCGCCACCAGCAGCGCGCGCGCCAGCAGCAGACCAGCGACGCGCTCCCGACGTGGAGCGGCGCCGTGAACCACGCCCTTGTTAAGAGCGACGAGGCCTCCCGATGACATCCACGGCCAAGCCCACCATCCAGAAGGCGACGACGACGGTGGCGGTGCGCTACCCGCGCGAGTCGGCGGTGTTGCCGCAACAGACGGGCACCACGATCCACCTGGCGCTCGACGGTGCGCACCGCGGCAGCACCCCGGGCCACGAGGCGGCCGGCGTCGGCTTCGTCGCCAAGGTCAACGACACCGCGCTGTTCCGCGATGCGCTGGCGACGGCGATGGGCATCAAGGACAGCGACCTCCGCTACAAAGGCCGCGACCGCGCCGCCTACCTCGCGTTCCTGATGAAGAAGGGCAAAAAAGCGACGGCCGCCATCTGGGAGGCGCAGAAGTCGTTCCTCGAAGAAGCCTTTCGCGAGGTGCAGACCACGCGCGAGCTCGACCCGCTCATCACCGTGCACCCCGACGAGATCTCGCTTGAGGTCTTTTCGAAAGACGAGAGCGCCTACGCCCGCCTGGCCTTCAAGAACGCGAGCTTCGCCGACCGCCACGCCCACCACGGCACGACGTTTCTCGAAACATCGAAGGACGCGGCGGCGACGTTCGAGAGCATCCCCGCCTACCGGCCGCTGCGGCTCGAGGCGACGCCGACGTCGCCGACGACCGAGACGACCAAGCGCGCGCCCATCGAGCGCCACTACGACGTGCCCCACGCCTGGATGCGCGGCTTCCTGCAGGTGCAGTCGGCGGCCACGCTGCCGTCGACGTCGTGCACGCTGGCGCCCATCGACCTCTACAACATCTTGCTGCAGCTGCGGCTGCGCAAGGCCAAGAACCCGCCGCGCTCGTTGCGCTTCGAGCTCATCCCCGGTGAGCGCCCGCGCATCGTGCTCGAGCCCTGGGAGATCGTGCTCGAGAGCCACGGCCCCGTGTTTTCCGGCAAGGCGCCACGCGTGGCCCGCATCTTTGGCCGCACGCGCCTCTCGCTCCTGCAACGGCTGCTGCCCCACGCCACCGGCTTGCGCGTGCATCTGCTGGGCGCGGGCCTGCCATCGTTCTTCGTCGTCGAGCTGCCGCAGGCGTCGTTGACGCTCGGGCTCTCGGGCTGGACCGAATCGAGCTGGGCCTCGGCCGTCGCCTTTGACGCGCTCATGCCGAGCACGAGCGACGAAGGTCTCATCGGCGCGCTTGAGAAGAAGCTCGTCACCGACGGGCCGCAGACCCTCGAAGCGCTGGTCGCTGCGACAAAGAAGTCCGCGGAACAAGTGCGGGGTGGGCTGCAGCGCCTGTGCTTGCGCGGCCAGATCGTGTTCGACATCGCCGACGGCGTCTTTCGCCCGCGCAGCATCTTTGGCTACGCCGTCGCCGACGACGTCACCGCCTTTGGCTCGGAGCGCGAGCGTGAAGCGCATCGTCTGTTGAGCAAGAAGAACGCCGTTGAAGTCACCAAGCTGCACGACCGCGGCAGCGACGGCGTCGAAGTGCACGGCGAGGTCAAAGACGAGAGCCAGCAGCGCACCTACGCGCCGCGCTTCACCAGCGACGTCGAAGGCCGCGTCTCCGAGGCCCACTGCACCTGCCCACGCTTCCGCCGCTCGGGTCTGCGCGAAGGGCCGTGCGAGCACATGATCGCCCTGCGCGTGGCCTGGGGACGCAAGCGCGCCGAAGACGAAAAGAAGCGCGACACGCCCGAGGGTCGCAAGCTCATCCGCGCCGAGACGCGCACGTTTCTGCGGCGCGATGGCAAGACCGGCAAGCAGACCGTCACGCGCGTGTCGCTCGACGACAAAGTCGTGCGCCTCGAATGGGGCCTTGCCCTTGATTCACCGCGACACCAGCGGATCTGGTTTGACAGCGATTCTGAAGCACGCGAAGCTTATTTCCAGCGGCTGGATGCGTTGATGACCGAAGGGTTCGTCGACGCTGATCGCTCGCTGGGTTGAACGTCTTGATTTGAAGACACCGGTTGACGGAAGAAAGGAGCACGAGCACACGAGTTTTTCGACGAATTCGGATGGGTTTTTGGGACGGATCGGAGCGGGATTCCTGGCTGTTCAGCCGTTGTGCCTCGCGCACAAGGTCGATGTTGCGTCGACCTGGAAAATCGCCTGACAACCTCCGCAAGGATGCCTGTTCTTGGCTCACTTCGGGGGAGGGACGTACTGCGGCCCTCCCTCGCTGAGCCCACGACGCCGACCGCCGTGGAGGGAGGGCCGCGATGGGTCCCTCCCCCGGTGAGCCGGTGAGGCATCCGATGCCCCAAGAGTGATGGTGACCTGCCAGGG
>JBKJNL010000873.1:0-3788 GCA_046593615.1 Myxococcota bacterium
GCCCACCACTTCGGTTGAGGCTCAGCGGGCGCCGAGGACGACGTCGACGGCGACCTCTTTGCCGGCGCGCAGCACGACGACCTTGACGCGGTCGCCGGGCTGCCGCTGCTTCAAGAGCGCGCTGTAGCCCTTCAGATCTGTGACCGCGGCGTTGTCGAAGCGCACCAGCACGTCGCCCTTCACGAGCCCGGCGGCGGCAGCGCCCGAGCCGGCGACGACGTCGTCGAAGCGCACACCGGGCCCGGCGAACGACATGTCGGGCACGCTGCCGAGCGAGGCTTTGCGGGCCGCGCCGCTCGCGCCGGCACCGGCGCCGCCGGAGCCAGCACCCGCAAATGACAGCGGCTCGGGGCGGTCGCGCAGGTACATGACGATCTCGCGGGCCACGACGGCGGCCTTGACCAACGACGACGGCGACACCTTTTCGGCGGTGTCGCTGGCCTGGTGGTAGTCGGCGTTGGGTCCCGAGAAGAGCTGGATGGCCGGGATGCCCTTGTCGATGAAGCTCTGCTGGTCGGAGGCACCACCGCCCTGCGGGGCCAGCTCGACGGCGACGCCGGTGGTGAAGCCGACGCCGCGGGCCACGTGCACCCACTCGCTCGCCGACGCACCGTCGAGGATCAACAGCGGCTTCTGGTCGGCCAGGCGCCCCACCACATCGAGATTCACCATCGAGTGGATTGATCCCGTTGGCGAATTTGCCACATAGGAGATGCTGCCGAGACGGCCGGCCTCTTCGGCGTCGAAGAAGACCACGTCGACGGGCCGGGCGCCGCTGCTCTTGTTGAGCTGGCGGGCCACCTCGAGCACCACGGCCACGCCCGAGGCGTTGTCGTCGGCGCCGGGAAACAGCCTGGCCTTTTTCGTGCCTTGCTTGTCGAGGCCCAGGTGATCGAGGTGCGCGCCGAGCACCACGCGGGCCATCTTGGGGTCGGCGCCGGGCAGGTGGGCCACCACGTTGCACACCGTTGTGTCGACCGCGTCGCACACGATTGAAACATCTTTGATGCCCGAGTCCTTGAGCTTTTCATCGATCAAGCTGCGGGCAAGCTGCAGGCCGGCGCTGTTGCGGCCGCGGCCCTGCATCTTGGCATCGGCGAGCGTCGTCACCGTCGCGAGCAAGGAGCCACCATCAAACGGCGGCGGCAGGGCGATGAGCGCCGGCGGCTCCTTGACGGCGATGGCCACCGACGACGAAGCCGACGACGACGCCGGAAAAAACGTCAACGGCGACGACGACGTCGACCACTGGCCCTTGAGGTTGTTGGTGGCGTCGGCGCCGGCGAAGCCGACGTACGCGTACTTGCCGTAGTGGGGAATTTTTCGCGCCAGCAGCGGGACCATCGCCGGGTTGGGCGCGCCGACGAACGCCAGGGCCAGCGCGGGGTTGCGCGGGTGCTCAAAGACCAGGGCCAGGCCGGTCTGGCCGGTGTCGACGCGCTCGGCCTTGAGCTGGGTCAGGCGGTCCTTGGCGGCGACGACGCGCTCCCAGGCTCCCGGCGGAAACAGGCCGTGGTCGTCGAAGCGGATGCCCTGCGGCCGGCTGAACACATAGGCGCCGCCGCGCAGGTACGAGCCGTAGCCGAGCACCCAGACCGCCGCGTCCGAGGGCAGCGTGCCGAGGTCTTTGTCGTCGACGGTGCGGCAGCGCGCGGTGGCGGTGTCGCGGCTGGTGATGTCGGGGCACAACGCCAGGGCGAACCCCTTCCAGGCCGCGCGCTCGTCGGCCGAGGCGAAGCTCGGCAACACGAAGAGCATTTTTTTGGCGCCCAGTGCCCGCGACAACGACGGCGGCACCTCGGTCGGCAGCAGGCGGCGAAAGACGTCAAAGAACGGGTCGACGTCGACGCGGGCCACGGCGGCGGCCACCTGCACGGTGCCGCGCCCCGAGCGTCCGGTCAGCGTGATGCGGGTCGACAGGCTGCGTCCGTCGACGAGGGTCAGCACCACCGGCACCTCGAGCGGAAAAATCGGACCGGCCTGCGTCTGCTCGACGACGACCGAGACGGTGCGCACGCCGGCGGGGCTCGTGGCCTGCTGCAGCTCACGCAGGGCGAGGGTCGGGATGCCGGTCTGGGTCGTCCAGGCCGCAAAGAAGGGGCGCAGGTCGCTGCCGCTGGCCGCCGAAAAAGCCGCCGCGACGTCGTCGAACGAGGCCCGCTGCTGCTGCTTGTCGTTCCACAATCGCTGCAGCCCTTTTTTGAAAGCAGCGTCGCCGATCTGGCGGCGCACCATGTGGAAGATCATGAGGGTCTTGCCGTAGCCGACCGCTTCGCTGGCCGCGGAGTTGCGCGCGCCGAAGTCGGCCACGGCGAAGTCGTTGGCGTCGTCGACGTCGACGAAGTCGAGGTAGCGCTGCAGCGTCGTGCGGCGGTGCTCGGCGCCTTTGCCCTCTTGTTCGGCGTGCAGGTGGTCGGCGAGATAGGCCGTGAGCCCCTCGCTCCAATTGCCGCCGCTGACAAAGACGCCGTTGCCCCACCAGTTGTGCAGCAGCTCGTGCGGCCAGCTGGTGTGGAGAATAAAGGGGAAGCGCAGCACCTGGCTTCCCAACACAGTGAAAGACGGCATGCCGTAGCCGGTCTCCCAGAAGTTCTCGACGAGCGCGAACTTGCCGTAGGGATATTTGCCGATCAGCGTCTCGTACTGTTCCAGATACTGGCCGGTGACCTCGAGATAGCGATCGGCCAGGGCCGCGGCGTCGCCGGCCTCGCGGCCTTGTTCCGCCCCTCCGGCATCGACACGCCGCAGCCAGATCATGACGTCGACGCCGCGCCTTTTTTCGCTGACGGTGGTGAACGGGCCGGCGATCAGGTGGAAGCCGTCGATGGCTTTCTTCTCGCGCCAGGCACCGTTTTTCTGCTGGTCGCCTTCCGACAAGGCGCTCCAGCCGGCGGGCAGCTGCTCGACGAGGATCTGGCCGGTGACCAGCAGCGGCCGGCCGTCGTCGCCGACGACCACGGGCAACCAGCGGCTCTGCGGCGAGAGATAGACGCCGCGGCCCTCGATGGTGCCGCGCGTCTCCTGGAAGCTGCGCTGGCTCTCGCCGCTCTGCTGCACCGGCGGCTCGACGATCTTGCCGGCGGCGGTGACGACCACGACGTCGGCGGAGCGGGCCAACACCAGCGTGGTGACGCCGTCGCGGGTGCTCTGGTGCGTGATGCGCGCGCCCTCGACCTGCGGCACGAGGCCGGGGTGCAGCTCGAGGGTCAGCTCGGTCATCGCCGCCGGCGGGCGCAGGCGATCGACCCACGCCAGCTCACCGGTCGCGGGCGTCACGCGCACGACGACGTCGTGGTCGACGGGCCCGGGCGGCCCGGCAGCCGGCGCACCGGTCGCGGTGGCGGGAGAGGTGGCGCAGACAATGGCGAGGAGAAGCAGCCCGATCATGGGCCGGGAACCTACAGCGCTCGCCGAGGTCGCCGCTCCCACCCGCGGTGGTGACGGCGGCGGCGCAGACAAAGGCCTGGCGTCGTCTGTGGGTGCGGGTGGGTGGCCTTGGTGATGGCGCTCACCGCGGGCTCTGCACCGCGAGCGACCCGAATCCCGGCGGTTCGCGGCTCGGCCGGCAACCGGAAGCCGCCTCGCACGGCGCGCGGCGCGTTCATGAATCCGGTGCGAGACCATCGCGTCTGCTGACCATGAACATGCACACGCTGCTCGCCCCGGCCGCTCTCATCGCCGGTTTGTTCGCCACCCAGGCCTCGGCCACTGAGCCGGTCTTTGTCAGCGCCGTGGCTCCTGGCATCTCGGTGATCATCGGGACGCCGCCGCCGACGCCGACGCAGGTC